>NZ_LZJA01000062.1:0-13027 GCF_001666785.1 Mycobacterium sp. E3305
AGCCAGTCGACGTACTCGTCGATGCCGATGCCGTCGTCGTGCGGGTTCATCACGTGATACGTCTCGAACCCTTCGACCACCTGGGAGCCGAGCGTGGTGACCGCCTCGGCGACGAACTCCACCGGCAGCGCGTCGAAGTGCGAACGCTGCCGGTTGCCCTCGGCGTCCAGCTGGTAGAACGACCGCGGAGCGATGCCGGTGGCCACCAGGCTCAGCACCATCCGGGTGAACATGTCCGACAGGTTGAACTGGCCGGCGTAGCTGGTGTCGGACAGGATCATGTCCGAGCGGAACACCGAGACGGGCAGCCCGCACAGGTCGTTGGCCTCGCGCAGCAGCACCTCGCCGGCCCACTTGCTGTTCCCGTAGCCGTTGGCGTAGCTGCCGTCGACCTTGCGGATCGGGCTGATGACGCGGATGTCGGCGTCTTCGGTGAACGCCGCCGGATCGATCTGGCGGCCGACGTCCGAGGTCGACACGTACGCGTACGGCTTCATCCTGCTGGTCAGCGCGATCCGGATCAGCTCGGCCGTGCCCGCGACGTTCGGGCCGAACAGCTCGCTGTAAGGCAGCACGCCGTTGACCAGGGCCGCCGAGTCGACGATCAGGTCGACGGTGTCGGCCAGCCGCTCCCACGTCTGCTCGTCGAGACCCAGGCCGGGCTGACCCTTGTCACCGGCGATCACCTCGAGGTGGTCGGCCGCGAGGTCCTGGAAGTAACGCAGCAGCTTCGGGTCACCGCTGTCGAACGTCTTCTCCAGCCGCTGACGCGCCTCCTCGTCGGAGCCGCCCCGCACCAAGCAGATCAGCTTGCCGCCCACCAACTCGAGCTGCTCGAGCCACTGCAGCGCCAGATAACGCCCCAGGAACCCCGTCGCCCCCGTCAACAGGACCGTCCGCACCTCCGAGCTCGGCCCCGGCAGCGCGGGCGCGGCGCTCAGCGTCGCGGCATCGATGAACCTGTCCAGAGTGAGATCGCTGGCGTAGACCTGCGTGGCATCAGGTCCGTGCACGGAGGCGAAGCTGGGGCCGCCGGTCTCGGCTTCGCCCGCAGAGCCGGCATCGCGTTCGGCCCGGTGGGCGAGGCCCCGCACCGACGGCGCCTCGAACAGGGTGCGCACCGAGAGGTTGGCGTCGAGGGCCGTGTTGATCTCGGCGATCACCCGCATCGCGGACAGCGAATCGCCGCCCAGGTCGAAGAACGAATCCTCGACCGACACCCGCTGCAATCCGAGCACGCGGCCGTAGATGTCGGCCAGGGTCTCCTCCACCGGCGTGGCCGGGGCCCGGTACTCGCCACCGGTCTTCTGGTACTCGGGGGCGGGCAGGGCGCGCTTGTCGAGCTTGCCGTTGACGGTCAGCGGCAGCGCGTCCAGCACGACCACCGCGACCGGCACCATGTAGGCGGGCAGGCGCTCACCCAGCTGGGCCCGAACCTGGGCGGGGTCGGCGGTGCCGGTGATGTAACCGACCAGCCGCTTGTCGCCGGGGCGATCCTCGCGGGCGATCACCGCCGCCTGCTCCACCCCGTCCAGACCCGCCAGGGCGGCCTGGATTTCGCCGAGCTCGATGCGGTAGCCGCGGATCTTGACCTGCTCGTCGACTCGGCCCAGGTACTGCAGTTGGCCGTCGGCGCCCCAGCGCACCAGGTCCCCGGTGCGATACATCCGGGCGCCGGGCGCTCCGAACGGGCAGGCGATGAACCGCGAGGCCGTCAGGCCCGGGCGGCGCGCATAGCCGGACGCCACGCCGCGACCGGCGATGTACAGCTCACCGACGACACCTTCGGGCGCCGGCCGCAGCCACTTGTCCAGGACGAACAGGGCGGCCCCGGGGACCGGGGAACCGATCGGCGCTCCCCCGTCCGCGCTCAACGGCGCGCTCATCGCCGCGTACACCGTGCCCTCGGTCGGACCGTAGGCGTTGATCAGCACCCGACCCGGCGCCCACCGCTCGACCACCTCGGGCGGGCAAGCCTCGCCGGCGACCACCAGGGCCATCGAGTCCAGCCCCTCCGGGGAGAGCATTCCCACCGCGGACGGGGTCTGGCTGAGCACGGTGACCTGCTCCGCGACCAGCAGCGCGTGCAGCTCCTTCGGGGAACCGGCCACCGACTCGGGCACCACGACCAGCCGGCCGCCGTGCAACAGCGCGCCGAAGATCTCGTGGACCGAGACGTCGAAGACCAGCGAATGCCACTGCGCCCAGACACCCGGGTCCGGCAGGTCGGCGTGCAGCCTCTCGAGCAGCTGCGTCGCGTTGTGGTGCGTGACCGCCACGCCCTTCGGGACACCGGTGGTGCCGGACGTGTAGATCAGGTACGCGATGTCCTCGGGGGCCGGGCCCGGCAACGCCGTGGCGGGCTGGGCGTCCAACGACGGGTCGTTGACGTCGATCACCAACAGGTCGGAGCCGTCCAGCCGCGACCGCAACTCGGCCGTCGTGACGACGGCGACCGGCGCGGCGTCGGCGAGCACGAACTCGATCCGCGCCGCCGGGACCGCCGGGTCGATCGGCAGATAGGCCGCGCCGGTCTTCAGCACCGCCATGATCGACACGATCGCCTCGGCCGACCGGGACAGCAGCAGCGCCACGCTTTCGCCCGGCCGCGCGCCGTGCTCGGCCAGCAGGTGGGCCATCCGGTTCGCGGCCTCGTCGAGCTCGCGATAGCTCATCGAGTGGCCGTCGAACGTCAGCGCCGGCGCCTCCGGCGTCCGGGCCACCTGCTTGGCGAACAGCGACACGATCGACGCCTTCGCGCCCACGGGCGCGGTCAACACCGACCGGTTGCCCCACTCGTCGAGGCGGGCGCGCTCGCCCCCGTCCAAGACGTCCATCGAGGACAGCCGCTGACTGGAGTCGGCGGTCATGCCCGCCAGCACCCGCTGGAACCGTTCGATCAGCGACTCGATCCCGGCGGTGTCGAACACGCTCGTGTCGAACTCGACGCGCAGGCCCAGTTCACGGCCCGGAAGCGCCATCACCGAGAGCGGGTAGTGGTTGTACTCGCGGTTGGTGACGTCGGTGATCGCCAGCTCGTGGAAGCCCAGCGGCACGCTGGTGTCGATCGGGTAGTTCTCGTAGAGGAACAGCGTGTCGAAGAGCTGGTCGTGACCGGTGACGCGGTGAATCTCGTTCAGCGCCAAGTGCTCGTGCTCGATCGTGTTGTTGTGGGCGTTCTGCAGCTGCTGCAGCAGCTCGACCACGGTGGTGGCCGCGGTGATGTTGGCGCGCACCGGCACGGTGTTGATCAGCAAACCCACCATCGACTCGGCGCCGACCAGGTCGGTCGGCCGGCCGGACACCGCGGTGCCGAAGGCGACGTCGTGCTGGCCGGTCAGCCACATCAGCAGCTGCGCCCAGGCGCCCTGCAGCACGGTGTTGATGGTGGTGTGGCAGGAGCGGGCGAGTTCGCCCAGCGCCCGCGTCGTCTCGGCGGGCAGCCGGTACGACTCGACGCCCCGCCGGCCGAGGCCGAGCCGGGCCGGCGGCCCGACCAAGGTGGGCGCGTCGAACCCGGCCATCACCTCGGCCCAGGCGGCGCGGGCCGCCGTGCGGTCCTGGGCCGCGAGCCAGGTCAGGTAGCTGCGGTAGGACGCGGGCGCGGGCAACCGGTCGCCGTAGTAGCTCGTCAGGATCTCGCGCAGCATGATCGGCAGCGACCAGCCGTCCATCACGATGTGGTGGTTGGTCAGCACGAACCGGTGCCGGTTGTCGGCGGTGCGGATCAGCGCGGCGCGGAAGGCGGGCCGGTTGGCGAGGTCGCTGACCGCGGCGCGCTCGGCGGCGCAGAGCTGTTCGATCTTCTCGTCGGGGTCCAGGTCGTCTGCGCCGAGCTGGATGTACCGCCACGCCATCACCGGGTCGGCCGGGATGACCTGCACCGGCTCGCCGAACTGGGGGCAGAATCGGGCCGCCAGGTTGGGGTGCCGGTCGACCACGGCGTGCACGGCCTCGCGCAGCCGGTGCGCGTCGAGGTCTCCGGTCACGGTGATGCCGAGTTGCACCGCGTACACGTCGTCGCCCACGTCGTGCGCGAAGCTGGCGTGGAAGAGCAGCCCCTGCTGCAGCGGGGTCAACGGCAACACGTCGGCGACCGCGTACTGCTGGCATAGGTCGTCGAGCTGCTGCTGGGTCAGGCGAGCGGGCGCGATGTCCGACGGCGTGAACCCGCCCCCGCCGCTGCGCACGTGCGCGCAGATGCCGGCCAGGGCCTCGAACCACAGCTGGCTCAACCGGCTGACCTGCTCGTGGTCCAGCGCCGAGGGCGCCCAGGTCCAGTTCGCCTGCAGGTGCGGGCCGGCCTCGGTGTCCATGGTCCCGGCGTTGAGGTCGACGGTGTGCATCAGCGGCATCGGCAGCGCCGCGCTCGCGGCGCCGGTGAACGACAGGCTGTCCTGGCTGATCCGCCACATCTCGCCGGGCAGATCCGCCGCCGCGCCCAGCCGTCCCAGGTAGTTGAACCCGATGACCGGGTCCGACCCGTCCAGGTCGACGTCGGTGTTGACGTAACGCAGCAGCCCGTAGGTCAGCGGGTCGGGCAGGGCACGCAGTTGCTCCTTGGCCTTCTTGACCAGCGCTCCCAGCGCCCGGTCACCGGCCATCACCTGCGCCCAGTCGAGTTCGCCGACGGTCAGCGCGATGGGGTACTTGGTGGTGAACCACCCGACGGTGCGCGACAGGTCGACGTGCGGGCCCAGCTCCTCGTGCCGGCCGTGGCCCTCGACGTCGATGCCGATCGGGGCGCCGGTGCCGACGAACCGCGCCCACGCCAGCCCGAACGCGATCAGCAGGATGTCCTGGACGCCGGCGTGGAACGCCGCGGGCACCTCGCCCAGCAGCGACCGGGTGGTCTCCACGTCCAGCGACACCGAGAGCTGCTTGGCCGTCTCGTAGGTGTCGACGTCGGGGCGCACCGCCGGCAACAGCGCCGGGGTCGCCGCGACCTCTCGCCACGCCTCGGCCGTCTCGACGACCTCGGGCCGCTGGGCGTGCTCCTCCAGCATCGCCGACCACCGGGCGAACGAGGTTCCGCCCGTCGGCAACGCCACGGGCTGCCCGCTGTGGTGCTGGGCCCAGGCGATGTTCAAGTCTTCCAACAGGATTCGCCACGACACGCCGTCGACGGCCAGGTGGTGAATCATCAGCGCCAATTGGGCCGTGGATTCCGCCCACACGGCGCGGAACATGATGCCCGCGGCGGGGTTCAGCTGCGAGCGCGCCGCCACCAGCGCCGCGTCGGACAGCGCGTCGACGGTGTGCATGCACGTGCCGGCGTCGACCGAGCCGACCTCGGGCACATGCATCGACCAGCCGCCCGCGCCGTCGTCGTCGACCCGCAGCCGCAGCGTGGCGTGCCGGTCGAGCAGCGACTGCAGGACCACCTGCACGTCGTCGCGGGTGACGCCGGCCGGGGCCTGTACCACCATGGTCTGGTTGAACTGGTCGGTCGGGCCCTCGACCTGCTGCAGCCAGCGCATGATCGGGGTCGCCGACACCGGGCCGATGCCCTCGTCGACTTCCTCGTCGTCGGAGGCCACGCGGGCCACCCGGGCCAGCTTGGCCACGGTCTGCTCGACGAAGACGTCGCGCGGCCGGCACACCACGCCGGCCGCCCGGGCGCGCGCCACCACCTGCATGGACAGGATGCTGTCGCCGCCGAGGTCGAAGAACGAGTCGTCCACACCGACCCGCTCGAGTCCCAGGACCTGGGCGTAGATGGCGGACAGCGTCTCTTCGACGGCCGTGGTGGGTGCGCGGTACTCGCCGCTGGTCTTGTAGTACTCGGGGGCCGGCAGGGCGCGCTTGTCGAGCTTGCCGTTGACCGTCAGCGGCAGGGCATCCAGCACCACGACGGCCGCGGGCACCATGTAGCTGGGCAGCCGCTCGCCGAGCCGGGTGCGGATCTCGGCCGGATCGGCCGTCCCCGTCACGTAGCCCACCAGCCGCTTGTCGCCGGGCCGGTCCTCGCGGGCGATGACGGCCGCCTGGTCCACGCCGTCCAGCGCGGCGAGCGCCGACTGGATCTCGCCCAGCTCGATGCGGTAGCCGCGGATCTTGACCTGCTCGTCGGCCCGGCCCAGGTACTGCAGCTGGCCGTCGACGCCCCAGCGCACCAAGTCGCCGGTGCGGTACATGCGCGCACCGGGCGCCCCGAACGGGCAGGCGATGAAGCGCGAGGCCGTCAGGCCCGGCCGGCGGACATATCCGGATGCCACGCCGCGACCGGCGATGTACAGCTCGCCGACGACGCCCTCCGGCGCGGGGCGCAACCACTTGTCGAGCACGAAGAGAGCCGCCCCGGGCACGGGCGAGCCGATCGGCGGCGCCCCGGACTCCGCCTTCAGCGGCGCGCTCATCGACGCATAGACCGTGCCCTCGGTCGGGCCGTAGGCGTTGATCATCACGCGGCGCGGGGCCCAGCGATCCACCACCTCGGACGGGCAGGCCTCGCCGGCCACGATCAGGGCGGTCGCATCCAAGCCATCGGGCGACAGCATCCCCACCGCCGACGGGGTCTGGCACAACACGGTGACCTTCTCCGCGACCAGCAGCGCGTGCAGCTCATCCGGCGATCCGGCCACCGACTCGGGCACCACGACCAGCCGGCCACCGTGCAGCAGCGGGCCCCAGATCTCCCACACCGACACGTCGAACACCAGCGAATGCCACTGCGACCACACACCGGCCTTCGGCAGGTCGGCGGGCAGCTTGTTCAGCAGCTGGGTGACGTTCTGGTGCGTGACCGCCACACCCTTCGGGGTACCGGTCGTGCCCGAGGTGTAGATCATGTACGCGATGTCCTCGGGGGCCGGCCCGTCCAGCGCCGAGCTCGGCTGGTCTTCCACCGCCGGGTCGGCCACGTCGACGACCAGCAGGTCGAACCCGTCCAGGCGTGAGCGCAGTTCGCCCGTCGTGACCGCGGCGACCGGCGCCGCGTCGCCGAGCATGAACTCCATGCGGGCCGCCGGGACCGCCGGGTCGATGGGCAGGTACGCCGCACCGGTCTTGAGCACCGCCAGGATGGACACGATCGCCTCGGCCGAGCGCGACAGCAGCAGCGCCACACACGCACCCGGGCGCGCGCCGTGGTCGGCCAGCAGGTGCGCGAGCCGGTTCGCGGCCTCGTCGAGTTCGGCGTAGGTCAGCGAGCGGCCCTCGAACGTCAGCGCCGGAGCCTCCGGCACGCGCGCGACCTGCTTGGCGAACAACGCCGGAATCGACACCGCCCCCGTGACCGGAGCGGTCAGCACCTCCCGGTTGCCCCACTCGTCGAGGCGGTCGTGCTCGCCGCCATCAAGCAAGTCGATCGACAACAATCGCCGCCCCGCGCCGACGGTCATGACTGCTCCTCCACATCTGCGGTCATGGCTTCCAGCACGCGCCTGAACCGCTCAACCAACCTCTCGATTCTGCCCGTGTCGAAGACTTCTGTATCGAATTCGACACGAAGACTTATTTCGTGACCAGGCACGGCCTGGACCGACAGCGGGTAGTGGTTGTATTCCCGATTTGTAAATCCGCTAATAGCCAGCTCATCGACGGCAGACAACGCTGCGGTGTCGATCGGGTAGTTCTCGTACACGAACATGGTGTCGAACAATTGGTCGTGTCCCGTTACACGGTGGATCTCGTTGAGCGCCAGATGCTGGTGCTCGAGGGTGTCGTTGTAGGCGCCTTGTAGCTGGTTGAGCAGGTCGGCGATCGTGGTTTCGGCGCCGATCGTCGCCCGCACCGGCACCGTGTTGATCAGCAGCCCGACCATCTGGTCGGCGCCGGCCAAATCGGTCGGCCTGCCCGACACCGCTGTGCCGAAAGTCACATCGTGCTGACCGGTCAGCCACATCAGCAGCTGCGCCCACGCGGCCTGCAGCACGGTGCTGACGGTGGTGTGGCACGAGCGGGCCAGTTCACCCAGCGCCCGCGTGGTCTCCGCCGACACCTGGAAGGAGGACACGCCGCGGGGCCCCAGGCTGACCCGGCCGGGCGGACCGACCAAGGTCGGCGCGTCGAAGCCGGCCAGCACCCGCCGCCACGCCGCCTGCGCCGCGCCGCGGTCCTGCGCCGCCAACCAGTCGACGAACTTGCGGTACGGCACCGGGGCGGGCAACTGCACCCCGTAGTAGGCAGCGAAGATCTCCTGCAGCAGGATCGGCTTCGACCAGCCATCGAGCACGATGTGGTGGTTCGTCAGCACGAACCGGTGCCGGTTGTCGGCGGTGCGGATCAGCGCGGCCCGGAAGGCCGGGCGCTCCGCCAGGTCGCAGACCGCGGCGCGCTCGGCGGCGCACAGCTGCTGGATCTGCTCTTCCGGTTCGGCGTCTTCGGCGTCGAGTTCGACGTAATGCCACGACAGGGCGGGCTCGGCCGACAAAACCTGCACGGGTTCGCCGAAATCCTCGATGAAGTGCGCCACCACGTTGGGATGCCGCTTGATCATCGTGTGCACGGCGTCGCGCAACCGGTGCGAGTCAAGCGCCCCGTTCACGCTGATGTCGAGTTGGACGGCGTACAGGTCGTCGCTGCCGTGCTCGCTGCCGGTGTGGAAGAGCAGGCCCTGCTGCAGGGGGGTCAAGGGCAACACGTCGGCGACCGGGTAGCGCTGGCACAGCTCGTCGATGTCCCGCTGCGTCAACCGGGCGGGGGCCAGGTCCGACGGAGTCAGGCCGCCGCCACCGCTGCGGACGTGGCTGCAGATGCCGCTCAGCGCGTCGAACCACAATTCGCTCAGGCGGGCCACCTGGGCCTCGTCGAGCGCCGAGCGCGCCCAGGTCCAGTTGGCCTGCAGGAGCGGACCGCCCGCGGTGTCCAGGGTGCCGGCGTTGAGCTCGACGGTGTGCGGCAACGGCATCGGCACCGCGGTCGCCGCGCCGGCGGACGCCAGGCTGTCCTGGTCGAGCCGCCACAGTTCGCTGGACAGGTCGCCGGCGCCGCCCAGCCGCCCGAGGTAGTTGAACCCGATCACCGGGTCGGACACGTCCAGTTCGACGTCGGGATTCAGGTAGCGCAGCAGCCCGTAGGTCAGGCCGTCGGGCAGGGCGCGCAGCTGTTCCTTGGCGTCCTTGACCAGCGCCCCCAGCTCCGCCTCACCCGCGACGACCTGCCCCCAGGACAGCCCGCCGATCTGCAACGCGACCGGGTACTTGGTGGTGAACCAGCCCACCGTGCGGGACAGGTCGACGTGCGGGCCCAACTCCTCTTGGCGGCCGTGGCCCTCGACGTCGATGCCGATCGGTGCGCCGGTGCCCACAAACTGCGCCCAGGCCAACCCGAACGCGATCAACAGGATGTCCTGCACGCCGGCGTGGAACGCCGCGGGCACCTCGCCCAGCAACAACCGGGTGGTGTCGGCGTCCAGCGACACCGACAGCTGTCCCGCACTGACGTAGGTGTCGATGTCGGGCCGAACCGACGGCAACGGCGCCGGGGTCGACGAGATCTGCCGCCACGCGTCGGCCGTCTCGGCGACGTCCGGTCGGCGCGCGTGCTCCGCCAGCAGCGACGACCACCGCGCGAACGACATGCCGCCCACCGGCAGCGCCACCGGCTGCCCGCTGTGGTGTTGAGCCCAGGCGATGTTCAAGTCTTCCAACAGGATTCGCCACGACACGCCGTCGACGGCCAGGTGGTGAATGATCAGCGCCAGCTGGCCGGTGGCGGGCACCCACACCGCGCGCAGCATCGCGCCGCTGGCCGGGTTCAGCTGCGCGACCGCCGTCGACAACGCCGCGTCGGACAACGTCTCCACGGTGTGCACGCAACCGGCGGCGTCGACTTCGCCGACCTCGGACACCCGCAGCGACCAGCCGCCCGCGCCGTCGTCGTCGACCCGCAGCCGCAGCATCGCGTGCCGATCCAGCAAAGCCTGCAGCACCAGCACGACGTCGGCTTCGCCGACCCCCGCCGGGGCCTGCACCACCATCGTCTGGTTGAACTGCTCGACCGGACCGTCGACGCTGTGCAGCCAGCGCATGATCGGGGTCGCGACCACTGGCCCGATGCCCTCGTCGACCACGTCGTCGTCGGTGGCCAGCGAGGCCACCCGGGCCAGCCGGGCCACGCTCTGCTCGACAAAGATGTCGCGCGGGCGGCAGACGACGCCGGCCGCCCGGGCGCGGGCGACGACCTGCATCGACAGGATGCTGTCGCCGCCGAGGTCGAAGAACGAATCGTCGACGCCGACGCGCTCGACTCCGAGCACCTGGGCGTAGATGCCGGCCAGGATCTCCTCGATGGCGGTGCTCGGGGCGCGGTAATGATCGGAGTCGGAGTATTCCGGCGCCGGCAGCGCCCGGGTGTCGAGTTTGCCGTTGACGGTCAGCGGCAGCGCCTCGAGCACCACCACCGCGGTGGGCACCATGTAGGTCGGCAGCCGCTCGCCGAGCTGATTGCGGATCTCGGCCGGGTCGGCGGTTCCGGTCACGTAGCC
Organism: Mycobacterium sp. E3305; assembly: GCF_001666785.1. Lineage (NCBI taxonomy): Bacteria > Bacillati > Actinomycetota > Actinomycetes > Mycobacteriales > Mycobacteriaceae > Mycobacterium > Mycobacterium sp. E3305. The sequence goes on from NZ_LZJA01000062.1 coordinate 10,430, forward strand.
CACCAGCCGCTTGTCGCCGGGGCGGTCCTCGCGGGCGATCACGGCCGCCTCGTTGACGCCGTCCAGCGCGGCCAGGGCGGCGTGCACCTCGCCGAGCTCGATGCGGTAGCCGCGGATCTTGACCTGCTCGTCGGCGCGGCCCATGTATTGCAGCTGGCCGTCGGCGCCCCAGCGCACCAGGTCGCCGGTGCGGTACATCCGGGCACCGGACCCGCCGAACGGGCACGCCACAAACCGGGTGGCGGACAGCCCGGACCGGCCCACATACCCGTACGCCAGGCCCCGGCCGGCCACGTACAACTCGCCGACCACGCCTTCCGGCACGGGGCGCAGCCACCCGTCCAGGACGAAGAAGCCCAGGTGGGCCAGCGGCACGCCGATCGGGCTGGCGTTGGTGTCGACATCTCCGTCGACGATCTCCCGGAACGAGGCGTGCACCGTGGTCTCGGTGATGCCGTACATATTGATCAGGCGCGGCAGCCCGGGGTGGTGGTGCAGCCACTTGCCCAGCCGGTGGGGTTCGAGCGCCTCGCCGCCGAACACCACCGTCTGCAGCTTCAGCTGCTGGCCCAGCTCGGGTGCCAGCGAATCCGCGGTCTGCAGCGCGTAGAACGCCGACGGCGTCTGGCTCAGCACGCTGACCTGTTCCCGAACCAGCATCGCGTGCAGCTCTTCGGGCGAGCGGACCACCGCGTCGGGGACGATCACCAGCCGGCCGCCGTACAACAGCGACCCGAAGATCTCCCACACCGAGAAGTCGAAGGCCAGCGAGTGGCACTGCGTCCACACCTGCCCCAGCGCCAGCTGCGCGTCCAAGGACTCCAGCAGCTGGGTGACGTTGCGGTGTGGCACGGCCACGCCCTTGGGCGTGCCGGTGGTTCCGGACGTGTAGATGATGTAGGCGATGTTGTCCGGCGCCGGCGCGGGCAGCCCGTCGCCGGTCTGGCCGGCGACGGCGGGGTCGTCGAAATCGATGACGTCCAGGTTTTGGCCGTCGAGCCTCGACCGCACCTCGGCGGTGGTGACGGCGGCGATGGGTGCGGCATCCCCGAGCACGAACTCGATGCGCGCCGCCGGCACCGTCGGGTCGACGGGCAGGTAGGCCGCCCCGGTCTTGAGAACCGCCAGGATGGCCACGACGGCCTCGGCCGTCCTGGGGAACAGCACCGCGACGCGCTCCCCCGGGCCGGCGCCCCGGCTCACCAGCAGGTGGGCCAGGCGGTTCGCGGACTCCTCGACCTCGCCGTACGTCCAGGAGCGGTCGCCGTCGGTGATCGCCACCGCGTCGGGGCCGCGGGCCGCCTGCGCGGCGAACAGCTCCGGAATCGACGCCAGCTTGGGCGCCGCCTCGGCCAGCACCGGCCGGTTGCCCCAGTCGTCGAGCCGGGTGTGCTCGGCGGCGTCGAGCAGGTCGACCGAGGAAAGGCGGCGGGCGGGGTCGGCCGTCATCGCCACCATCACCTGCTGCAGCCGGTCGATGAGCGTGTTGATGGCGGCGGCGGTGAACACCTCGGTGTCGAATTCGACGCGCAGGCTCAGCTCGTGACCCGGCGAGGCCACCACGGACAGCGGGTAGTGGTTGTATTCGCGGCTGCTGAAGTCGGTGATGGCCAGCTCGTGCACGCCCAGCAGCGCACCCGCGTCGATCGGGTAGTTCTCGTAGAGGAACAGGGTGTCGAACAACTGGTCGTGGCCGGTGACCCGGTGGATCTCGGGCAGGGCCAGGTGCTGGTAGTCGACGGTGTCGTTGTGCAGGCGTTGCAGCTGGTCGAGCAGGTCGGCGACGGTGGTGGTCGCGGTGATGGTCGCCCGCACGGGCACCGTGTTGATCAGCAGGCCGACCATCGCGTCCGCGCCCGGCAGTTCGGTGGGACGTCCCGAGACGGCGGTGCCGAAGGCGACGTCGTGCTGGCCGGTCAGCCACGTGAGCAGCTGCGTCCACGCGCCCTGCAGCACGGTGCTGATGGTGGTGCGGCAGGAGCGCGCCAGCTCGCCCAGCGCGTGCGTGGTGTCGGCGGGCACGTGAAAGGCGGCTACGCCGCGCTTCCCGATCTGCCCGAGCGGGCCGACCAGGGTGGGGGTCTCGAAGCCGGCCAGCGCCTGGGCCCACGCCGCTTGGGCGGCGGCGCGGTCCTGGTTGGTGAGCCACGTGACGAAGCTGCGGTACGACGGCGCGGCGGGCAACCGTTCCCCGTAGTAGCTAGCGAACACTTCCTGCAGCAGCACGGGCAGCGACCAGCCGTCGACCACGATGTGGTGGATGGTCAGCACGAACCGATGCCGGTCGCCCGCCGTGCGGATCAGCGCGCCCCGGAATGACGGCTTGTCGGCCAGGTCGCACACCGCGGCGCGTTCGTCGGCGCACAGCTGCTCGACCTGCTCGTCGACGTCGCCGCCGTCCAGCTCGACATACCGCCAGGCCATCTGGGGCTCGGCCGGAATGATCTGCACGGGCTCGCCGAAGTCCTCGGAGAACCGGGCGACCAGGTTGGGGTGGCGCCTGACGGCGGTGTGGACCGCCTCGCGCAGGACATGGACGACCTCTACGCGGTGCAGCTCGGGATCACCGTCAGCGGTGCGCTCGACGCGGCGCGCCTG
>NZ_LZJA01000063.1:0-1034 GCF_001666785.1 Mycobacterium sp. E3305
GTCGCCGATCCTCTCCCCTGGCACCACACCCGCCACTGGATCGACATCGCGTCCGCCGCCCCACCGGCGTTGCGGCCCAACAGTCCCCGCGCTGCGACGGACACCCGCTCTGCGCGAAGGGGCAACGGCACCCCGATCGATGACTGGTCCTATGGGGTTGCCTGGCCCGTGCGACCGCTCCCCGATGCTCCGCCACCCGGCGGCGGTCGATGGCTGGTCGTGGGCGACACCGAGCTGACCGGCGAACTGGACCGCGTCGCCGGGTCCCAAATCGGCATCGAGGGCCTGGAGTCCGGCGCCCTCGCCGACGAAGAGGCACTGCACGGGGCGCTCAACGGTGTCGACCGCGTGCTCTACGCGCCGCCCGCCTCCGGAACGTCGGTCGCGGTCGCCTATCAGCTGTTCCACCACACCCGCCGGCTCACCGCGGCCATGGCGGCCGCCGCCACGCCAGCGAAGCTGTTCATCGTCACCCGCAACGGCCAACCGACCACCGAGGGCGACCGCGCCAACCCCGCACACGGGGCGCTGTGGGGCCTGGGACGCACCCTCGCACTCGAACACCCCGAAATCTGGGGCGGCATCATCGATCTGGACGGCTCGGTGCCCGCACAGGTGCTGACGCGCCTGGTGCTCGACGAGACCACCGGGGCGGACGGAGAGGACCAGGTCGTCTACCGCAACGGCGTGCGGCACGTGCCCCGGCTGCACGCTCATACGCTGCCCACCGAACCGGTGACGCTGGACACCGCCGCCAGCCAACTGGTCATCGGCGCCACCGGAAACATCGGCCCACACCTGATCCGTGAACTCGCCCGGATGGGCGCCGGGACCATCGTCGCGGTGTCGCGCAACCCCGGCCAGCGGTTGCGCGAGCTCGCCGACGGCCTCGCCGCGGCGGGAACCACCCTCGTCACAGTCGCCGCCGACGCCACCGACGAAACCGCGATGAGAGAACTGTTCGACCGGTTCGGCGCCGACCTGCCACCGCTGGAGGGCGTCTACCTGGCGGCATTCGCCGGCCAGCCGGTCCT
>NZ_LZJA01000064.1:0-543 GCF_001666785.1 Mycobacterium sp. E3305
GAAGTGCACGATCTCGTGCGTCAGCGTCATGCCCCGCGCCCTGGCCTCCTTGAAGGAGGGGCGAACGATGGTGTGCAGCAACATGATTCCGTCGGACGGCAGCACCTGGTAGGCCATCTTGAAGAAGCGGCCGTAGCGCTGGCGGCCGAAGTGCTCGAAGGCGCCGATCGAAACGATGCGGTCGACGGGTTCGTGAAACTTCTCCCAGCCCTCCAGCAGCACCCGCCGGGTGCGGGGGGTGTCCATCTCGTCGAACGTTCTCTGGACGTGCTCGGCCTGGTTCTCCGACAACGTCAGGCCCACGACGTTGACGTCGTACTTCTCGATGGCCCGGCGCATGGTCGCGCCCCAGCCGCAGCCGATGTCCAGCAGCGTCATGCCCGGCTCGAGATTCAACTTGCCCAGCGCCAGGTCGATCTTGGCAAGCTGCGCCTCTTCGAGCGTCATGCCCTCGCGTTCGAAATAAGCGCACGTATAGCCCATTGTCGGATCTAGGAACAGGGCAAAAAACTCGTCCGAAACGTCGTAGATGGATTGCGATTC
>NZ_LZJA01000065.1:0-560 GCF_001666785.1 Mycobacterium sp. E3305
ATCTTCCTGCGTCGGCAGCTGGCCGCCCGGAAAAATCTCGGTGCCGATGAATCGCGCGAATCTCACATCGCTCATCGTCAGCTTGACGCCGAGTGCGGGCATCTGCTGCCATTGATAGGTCAAAATGGTGTGCAACAGCATCCGACCGTCGTCGGGCAGGATGTGGTGGGCACGTTCAAAAAAGGCCGGCCACCGGTCGGCCTTGAACGCCTCGAAGGCGCCGATCGAAACGATGCGGTCGACGGGTTCGTGAAACTTCTCCCAGCCCTCCAGCAGCACCCGCCGGGTGCGGGGGGTGTCCATCTCGTCGAACGTTCTCTGGACGTGCTCGGCCTGGTTCTCCGACAACGTCAGGCCCACGACGTTGACGTCGTACTTCTCGATGGCCCGGCGCATGGTCGCGCCCCAGCCGCAGCCGATGTCCAGCAGCGTCATGCCCGGCTCGAGATTCAACTTGCCCAGCGCCAGGTCGATCTTGGCAAGCTGCGCCTCTTCGAGCGTCATGTCGTCGCGCTCGAAGTAGGCGCAGCTGTACGTCTGGGTGGGGTCCAGGAACAACC
>NZ_LZJA01000066.1:0-1771 GCF_001666785.1 Mycobacterium sp. E3305
AGATGCGCCAACCGATTCGACGCCTCGTCCAACTCCCGATACGTCAACGACCGGCCCTCGCACGACACCGCCACCGCCCCCGGCGCACGCACCACCTGCGCGGCGAACAACGCCGGAATCGACACCGGCACCCACGGCTCGGCCAACACCGCCCGGTTGCCGATGGCACCCAGGCGGGCGCGCTCTGCGTCGTCGAGCAGGTCGATCGCCGAGAGCCGAAGGGTCGCGTCGGTCGTCAACGCGACCAGCACCGTCTGCAGGCGGTCGACCAAGGTCTCGATGGTCTCGGTGTCGAACACGTCGGTGCGGAACTCCACCGCACCGCCGATGCCGGCGGGCTGCGCGTCTTCGGTCCAGCGTTCGGCCAACGAGAACACGAGATCCATTCGGGCCGTGTGCGTGTCCAATGGCAGCGCAGTGGCGTGCGCCTCGCCCAGGGTGAGCTCGGCGGGGCCGTCGTTCTGCCAGGTCAACATGACCTGCACCAGGGGGTGATGGGTGAGGCTGCGCGTGGGGTTCAGCCGTTCCACCAGCATCTCGAAGGGCACGTCTTGATGCTCGTAGGCGGCGAGGCTGCGCTGCCGCACCTGGGCCAACACCTCTGCGAGCGTGGGGTTCCGGGCCAGATCGACCCTGAGCACCAAGGTGTTGACGAAGAAGCCGACCAGCTCGTCCAGCGCGGGGTCTTGCCGACCCGCGACCGGAAAGCCCACCGCCACATCCGAAGTCGCGCTGACCTTGGCGAGGAGCACCGCCAGCGCGGCCTGGAGCACCATAAAGCTCGTCGCGTTGTGTTCGCGAGCCACCTCGCGCACCCGTCGCTGCAACTGCGCCGGCCATTCCACGGCGACGGTGGAACCCCGGTAGTCGGCCACCGGGGGGTAGGGCCGGTCGGTGGGTAGGGCGAGATGCTCGGGCAGGTCGGCCAGAGCGTGCTGCCAATACCGAAGCTGCGCGGCGATGGGGCTGTCGGGTTCATCCAGTTCGCCCAGCAGGGACTGCTGCCACAGCGCGTAATCGACATACTGCACCGCAAGTGGCGCCCAATCGGGCGCCTTGCCCGCGCGCCGGCCGGCATAGGCGACTCCGAGGTCGCGCGCCAACGGCACCAGTGACCACCCATCGGCGGCGACGTGGTGGGCGACGGCGACCAACACGTGACGGTCGGCGGTGACCCGGAAAAGGGCTGCGCGCAGCGGGATTTCGGTGGCCAGATCAAAGGTGTGCCGTGCCGTCGCCTCGATGGCACCCTGGAGGCGGTTCGCCGGCCACCCTTCGGCGTCGACCACCCGCCAGCCGAAGTCGGCCCGCTCCGCGGGGATGACCACCTGCTGGGGTGTCCCCTCCGGCGCGACGAACACCGTGCGCAAACTTTCGTGCCGGGCCACCACGTCGGCCAGCGCCGCCCCGAGCGCGTCGACATCGAGGCGTCCGTCCAACTGCATCGCCGCGGACAGGTTGTAAACCGGTGATGGTCCCTGCAACTGATCGGTGAACCACAACCGGCTCTGCGCGAATGACAACGGAATCACCGCCGGCCGCGCACCGGTGACTATTCGGGCCGGCCGGCCCTCACCCGCACGGACATGCGGCGCCAATTGCCGAATCGTCGGCGCCTCGAACAACGTTCGCACCCCGAGGAGCGTGTCGAGGCCGGTATTGATCGCCGCCACCAAACGCATGGCCGACAGCGAGTCCCCGCCCAGGTCGAAGAAGGAGTCGTCGATGCCGACCCGTTCCACGCCCAGCACCTGGGCATAGATGCCCGCCA
>NZ_LZJA01000067.1:0-4253 GCF_001666785.1 Mycobacterium sp. E3305
TGAACCCGCACGACGACGGCATCGGCATCGACGAGTACGTCGACTGGCTGATCGAGGCCGGCTACCCGATCGAGCGCATCGACGACTTCGGGGAGTGGCTGCAGCGGTTCGAGGCCGCGCTGCGCGAGTTGCCGGAGCACCAGCGCAAGCACTCGGTCCTGCAGATGCTGCAAGTCCCGGGCTACAACCAGTTGCAGGCGCCCGAACCGGCCACCGGGGCGTTCGCCCCGACCGATCGATTCCGCGCCGCAGTGCAGGAAGCCAAGATCGGCACGGACAACGACATCCCGCACGTCTCGCCGGCGGTGATCGTCAAGTACGTGACCGACCTGCAGTTGCTCGGCCTGCTCTAGCACGACACCCGGTTCGGGACGGTCCCACGCGGGCCGTCCCGAACCGTGTATCCGGTTTGTCGCTCAAAAACATTCTTTGCGTATCTTTTGTGCGCGGTTAGAGGAGTGCTGTAAGACAGGTGAGACTTTTCGAAACCTCTAGCGCACATTCTCGCCCTCGATTAATCTTTCAGACTGTTGCACTCATGTTGACTAAGTTGGTGGAGAAACTGTGTGTGTCGATCCGTTCGATGACGACATCCGCGGCCCCGGCTTAGTCGGCGACGGGCGGCAACAGGGGCGAGGAACCGCACGCGGATCGCGCCGCGGTCGTGCGCTCCATCACGCGGAACCGAACGGGCATTGCGGAGGGTTCGGTCGAGCGGCTGCAGTCAACCGGGGGTTTGAACGGTGAACCTCATGGTTGGGAAGTTGGATGCAGCTTGGTGAGCAAGCCCTTCCGCTCACGCGCGGCCAACTAGACATCTGGCTCGCGCAGGAGACGGGCCACTCCGGCACGGAGTGGCAGATCGGCCTCTTCGTCCGGATCGACGGCAGGGTCCAACGTGACGCCCTGAAGTGGGCGATCCGCCAAGCGGTTGAAGAAGCCGAACCGGCGCGGGCTTGTTTCGTCGAGGCGGACGGTCAGGTGTTCCAGCGGCCGATCGAATGCTCCGACATCGAGCTGGCTTTCCATGACCTGACCGGTTCGGACGACGCCATCGAAGAGGCCCGGCGGATAGCGTTGTCGATCCAGCGAACGCCGATGCCGTTGACGGGTCCGCTGTTCAGGTTCGCCCTCTTCCAGACCCGTGCGGACCAGTTTCACCTGTTCGCGTGCTGCCACCACATCATCGTCGACGGAACCGGCGTCGCGCTCGTCGGTCACCGCATCGCCTCGATCTACTCCGCGATCGTCTCCGCCGCCCCCATCCCGCCTGCCGTCTTCGGGTCACTGCGGGACCTTCTCGACTGCGAGTCACGGTACGAAACGTCCGGCGACTACCGCGACGACGAGGCGTACTGGGTGAAGAACCTGCCCGCGATCGACGAGGGACCCCATCAGGCCCCGCGCGCGACGGGTGAGCGCGATCCCTGGCCATCCGCGCCGGTCGCGTTGGACTCCGGCATCCTCCGCCGGGTCCACAAGCTATCCCACGTGTGGGGCGTGTCCCCGACGTCGGTCATCACCGCGGCGTGCGCACTGTTGGTGCGTGGCTGGACCGGCGGTGGCTCGGAGGTGGTCCTCGATTTCCCGGTCAACCGGCGAGTGCGCCCGGAATCGAAGACGCTCCCCGGCATGGTCGCCGGGGTGGTGCCGCTGGTATTGCGCGTGGCGCCCGAACTCACGGTCGCCGATTTCTGCCTGCACGTCGACACCCGGATTCGCGAAGCCATTGAGCATCAACGGTTTCCGGTGCAGGCGTTGGAGCGCAAGGCCCGCGGCCCGGTCGGGCCGCCCGAGCGGGTGAGCGTCAATTTCGTCCCGTCCGATTTCACCCTGCCCTTCGGTGGTGTCACCGCCTCGGCGTCCTACACGAATTCCGGCCAGGCAAGTGGTTTCGGGCTGATCTTCTCCGGCGACGGGGACGGGATCTCCCTGAGCACGGCGGGCGCCTGGGAGCCCCTGTCCAGCTTCGAGGCCGCCCATCTGGCGGGCCGCTTGGAACGGGTGCTGGTGGCGCTGACCGCCGATACGACGCGGCGGTTGCTGTCGATCGACGTCCTCGAAGAGCCAGAGCGGGCCCGCCTGGCCGGGTGGGGGAACTGGGCGGCCGCGGCCGATCGTGCGCCGGGACGGTCTATTCCGGAGTTGTTCGGGGTATGGGCGGAGCGCACTCCCGAGGCGGTCGCGGTGTCGTGTGGGGGCCGATCGTGGTCATACCGCGAGCTGGACGCGACGTCGAACCGGTTGGCGCGCTGGCTCGTCGGGCGTGGTGTCGGTCCGGGGGACTGCGTGGCGTTGCTGGTGCAGCGGTCGGGGGAGGCGGTGATCGCGCTGCTGGGGGTGTTGAAGTCGGGGGCGGCGTACCTGCCGATCGATCCGGGGGTGCCGCCGGGCCGGGCGGAGTTCATGCTCGCCGATTCGGGGGCGGCGGTGGCGGTCGTCGGGCAGGGATTGCGGTCGCACCTGGGTGGGTTCGCCGGCGCGGTGGTGCAGGTTGACGATTCCGCGGTTGCGGCGCAGTCGGGCGCGGGCTGGGTCGGGCCGGGCCCCGACGATGTGGCGCACGTGATTTACACGTCGGGGACGACGGGAGTGCCCAAGGGGGTGGCGGTCACCCATCGCAACGTCACGCAGCTGTTTGCGGCGTTGGCCGGGGGTGACTTGTTGGGTGCGGGACGCGTTTGGACTCAATGCCATTCGTTGTCCTTTGACTTCTCGGTGTGGGAGATCTGGGGTGCGTTGCTGCACGGCGGACACCTGGTGGTGGTGCCCGACGCGGTGACGCGCTGCGGTGACGATCTGCACGAGTTGGTGGTGGGCGAGCGGGTATCCGTACTGACCCAGACGCCGTCGGCGCTCGGCGTGCTCTCGCCTCAAGGGGTGAGGGCGGCGCTGGTGGTGGGGGCCGAGCCGTGCCCCGCGCAGGTGGTGGATCGGTGGGCGCCGGGCCGCGCGATGGTCAACGTGTACGGGCCGACCGAGACCACCATGTGGGTGTCGATGAGCGCGCCGTTGGTGGCCGGGTCGGGGACGCCGGCGATTGGTTCGCCGGTGGCAGGCGCCGCGTTCTTCGTCCTCGACGGGTGGCTGCGGCCGGTGCCGGCCGGGGCGGTCGGGGAATTGTATGTGGCCGGGTCCGGGGTGGGTGTCGGCTATGTGGGCCGGGGCGGGCTGACCGGGTCGCGGTTTGTGGCGTGCCCGTTCGGGGCGCCGGGGGCGCGGATGTATCGGACCGGCGACCTGGTGTGGTGGGGCCCTGATGGGCAGCTGCGCTACGTGGGGCGCGTCGACGAGCAGGTCAAGATTCGCGGGTATCGCATCGAGCTTGGTGAAATCACCGCCGCGCTAGGCGATTTGCCGGGAGTCGAACAAGCGGCAGTGATCGCCCGGGAGGACCGTCCCGGCGACAAACGCCTCGTCGGCTACATCACCGGCACCGCCGACCCCGCCGAATTGCGGGCCGCGCTGGGCGAGCGGCTGCCGGCTTACCTGGTCCCGGCCGCCGTCGTCGCCTTGACCAGCTTCCCTCGCACCCTCAACGGCAAGCTCGACACGCGGGCCCTGCCCCCGCCCGACTACCTCGTCCACGGGTACCGTGCCCCGGCCACCCTCACCGAAGAGGTCCTCGCCGCGATCTACGCCCAAGTCCTCGACGTCGACCGGGTCGGGGTCGACGATTCCTTCTTCGATCTGGGTGGTGACTCGCTGTCGGCGATGCGTCTGGTCGCCGCGGTGAACACCAGCCTGGATGCGGCCCTGTCCGTGCGGGCGCTGTTCGAAGCACCGACGATCGGCCAGCTGGTATCCCGCCTCGACAAGGGCGACGGCCGGCTCGCGCGGGTGGTGGCCGGGTCCCGCCCGGCGGTGGTTCCGCTGTCGTTTGCCCAGTCTCGGTTGTGGTTCCTCGACCAGCTGCACGGATCCTCGCCGGTTCACAACATGGCGATCGCGCTCCGCTTGCGCGGACGACTGCGTGCCGACGTGCTCGGGACGGCGCTGGGCGACGTGGTGGCGCGGCACGAAAGTTTGCGCACCGTCTTCACCGCACCCGACGGCGACCCGCAGCAAGTGGTGCTCCCGGTCGAGTGCGCCGATTTCGGTTGGGAGATCGTCGATGCCGACGGGTGGCCGGCAGGCCGCTTGGGCGAGGCCATCAACAACGTGGCGCACCGCCCCTTTGATTTGTCGGTTGAGATTCCTTTGCGGGCAACGCTTTTCCGTGTGGGTTGCGATGAGCATGTGTTGGTGGCGGT
>NZ_LZJA01000068.1:0-5162 GCF_001666785.1 Mycobacterium sp. E3305
GTCGTCCTCGCAGTGCAGCAGCCCGCAACCCCTCGGCCTGCCCGGCACGATGCCGACGAGGAAGCCCAGCCCCCGCGCCGCCTCCGCCGCCGGCCCCGCCGGCGCCCGAATTGCCGCCGCCCGGCGATCCGGGAATTGCAAATCCCTAACGAATTGAATTCACGAAGGATTCGATTCGGCGCACAGATTATTTCCGTTGTACATATCCGCGGACTCCGATGGAGTGAAATAGCTCTGAACTCGCCGAGTTTGTGACCCAGGCCACTTCGCGGGCGGGTCGGAGCCGCCGAGGATTTGTGCGGAACACAGATGAAGCGCGCCCCGCCCGTCGATTAAGACGGCCGGGGCGCGCTTTGCTGGCGGTCCGGTGCCTCGGATGGATATGCTGGCGCTGCCCACCCGTATCGGGCGGGCGTAGCTTCTCCCAGCGAGCAAGGCGGATACCGGCCATGATCTTCATCGTCGTCAAGTTCGAGACCAAGCCCGAGTGGACGGACCGCTGGACGGATCTGGTCGCCCCGTTCACCGCCGCCACCCGCGCCGAGGACGGCAACCTGTGGTTCGAGTGGTCGCGCAGCCTGGACAAACCGGCCGAGTACGTCTTGGTGGAGGCGTTCCGTGACGACGAGGCGGGCGCCGTCCACGTCAACAGCGATCACTTCAAGCGGGCGATGCAAGAGCTGCCGCAGGCCCTCACGTCCACCCCGAAGATCATCAACCAGACGATCGACGCCACGGGATGGTCGGAACTGGGCGAGATGTCGGTCGGCTAGCCGACTTCGCCTACCGTCACGGTGATTTCGCCGCCCAGTCGGTAGCCCGGCGCCAGCGGAAGCGTGTCACCGCTCCAGAACTTGCCGGGGTCGAACCAGTTGGCGTCCTTGTCCGTGTTCAGCAATCCCATTTCCTCGTAGGTGATCGCCACCGTCTCCGCGCAGTAGGCCGTGGAAATGCTCATCTTGCGTTCCTCCCGGCGGCGCCGGGTCTGCTCGCGAACCTTGCTGTCCACCAGCGGGATTCCCCGCACCCAGTCGTTGACGGTCGGAAGCCGGCCGCGGAACCAGCGACCGGTCAGCCGTGCGGTGGTGGGAAAGGCGGTGCCGTCCATTCGCGCGATCACCCGCAGCAGCTTGTTCTCCTGGTCACGGGTGGGGTTGGGCGTCAGCTGGCGCAGCCAGCACCGCTGCTGGTACCGCTGCGTCCACTGCAGGACGGCCTGGCGCAGATCGTTGAGTTGCACGCCCCGGTGGTTGGTGCCCGTCCACATGTCGACGAGCTTGTCGCCCAACTCGGCGTGCCAGATCAACGGCGGCAGATCGTCGATAGCCACCGTCATGCCGACGTGGTTCACCGGTGCGTTCGTCAGGGTCTGAATCGCGCGGTCGGGCCGTGAGCGGCCGCGAAACAACCAAAGATCGCCGGTGCGAGTCTCGTTCAGGGCCTCATCGAGGGTCAGCGTCATGAGCGTGTCGATGCCTGTGTCCGGTTGCAAGAGCACACAAGTTAAACACAGCCCGAATACGCTGTGTTCATGCGCAGACTGTGGAAGTGGGTCGGGCTGGCCGGCGTCGCCGGTGTCGTCGCCGGGGGCGCACTGGTGGCTCGCGACCAACGCAAACGACGCGCCTACACCGCCGACGAGGTCCGGTCCCGCCTGCATCAACGGCTGGCCGAGTACGACGGGGAGGGCTTTCAGTCCAGATCGGGATCGGCGGGGGCCTCCACGGCGAACAACGAATAGGTCCCCGAGAAGCCCTTCAGCTCGACCTCGCGGCCCTTGCCGAATTGGATGTCGTCGCAGTCGGAAAGGGCATCCCGTACCGGTTGGCTCACCAAGATCTCGCCGCCGGCGGCCTGGGCCGCCACCCGCGCGGCCATCGCGACGTTGCGGCCGAACAGATCATCACCGCGGCGCACCGACCGGCCCATGTGGATACCGATCCGAACGCGGATCTCCTCGTGCCGCTTGCGTTTTGCGTCCTTGCGCAGCGCGCGCTGCAGGTCGATGCCGCACCGCACCGCCTGGTCGGCGCGGGAAAAGGCGACCATGAAGCCGTCGCCCTGGCTCTTGACCACGTGACCGGACCGGCGCTGCACCAGGTCCGACACCAGCTTGTCGTGTGCGCCAATGAGTTTGACCCAGGCGCGGTCACCGATCCGCTCGTTGAGCGCGGTCGATTCCTCGATGTCGGAGAACAGGATCACCACCCGGCCGTCCGGGGTGACCCTCGCCAGGTCGGGGCGTTCCACCTCCGCCCAGTCCGCGAGATCCTCGATCGAACCGCGTACGGCGGCCCCGAAGCCCTCCTTGCGTACCACGTTGGCGGTGTTCCACACGGTCTTGAGGGCCTCGCGCCCACCCGACAACAGCCAGCTGCGGGTGTCGGTCCGGTGCCGCAATTCGTCGATCTCCTGGCGGCTGCGCACCAGCAACCGCGAAAGCACGGCGAGCGCGACGGCTTCGATCACGGCGATGCCGGCCAAGACGTAGACCGCGATATGCAGCGCATCACCCACGCAAGCATCCTGCCAAGGCCCCGATGGCTTGCGGTTGTCGGGCCTGTGTGCGGTGTCTAGTGTTAGGTCCGACCGCCGCGGGTAGTGAGTCTCTAGAGCCAACGACTTCGGAGGTGCGGGCTTGGCTGACGGCGGGGACAACTCTTCGAACAAGCTGGTGATCTTCGGCATCACCGGCGATCTGGCGCGCAAGATGACCTACCGCGCCTTATACCGCCTCGAGGCCCGCAAGTTGCTCGACGTCCCGATCGTCGGCGTGGCCAGCGACGACATGCCGCTCGAGAAGCTGGTCGAGCGCGCCCGCGAGGCCATCAAGGCCTCCGGCGAGAAGTTCGACGACGCGGTCTTCGACCGGCTCGCGGCCCGGCTGTCCTATCTGCACGGCGATGTCACCGACGAAGAGCTGTACGGCCGGCTCGCGAAGAAGATCGGCAAGGATTGCCGCCCGCTGTACTACCTGGAAATGCCGCCGTCCCTGTTCGCGCCGATCGTCGAAAACCTCGCCAAGGCCGACCTGCTGGAATGCAGCCGCGTCGCGGTGGAAAAGCCGTTCGGCCATGACCTGGCCTCGGCGCGCGACCTCAACGCCCGGCTGCGTGCGGTGCTCGACGAGGACCAGATCCTGCGGGTGGACCACTTCCTGGGCAAGCAGCCCGTCGAAGAGCTGCAATACCTGCGCTTCGCGAACAACGCCCTGGCCAAGCTGTGGGACCGCGACAGCATTTCCGAAATCCACATCACCATGGCCGAGGATTTCGGCATCGAGGACCGCGGCAAGTTCTACGACGCGGTGGGCACGCTGCGCGACGTCGTGCAGAACCATCTGCTGCAGGTGCTCGCGCTGGTCGCGATGGAGCCCCCGGTCGGTCCCAGCGCCGACGACCTGAACGACAAGAAGGCCGAGGTGTTCCGGGCGATGCCGGCCCTGGATCCCGAGCGGTGCGTGCGCGGCCAGTACCGCGGCTACACCGACGTCGACGGGGTGGCCAAGGATTCGCAGACCGAGACCTACATCGCGCTGCGGACCGAGATCGACAACTGGCGCTGGGCCGGTGTGCCGATATTCCTGCGCGCCGGAAAAGCACTGCCCGAGAAGGTGACCGAGGTGCGGATGTTCCTCCACCACGTTCCGGGATTCTCGTTTCTGCCGAACCGCCGGCCACCCGAGCCCAACCAGATCGTGCTGCGCATCGATCCCGATCCCGGGATGCGGTTGCAGTTGTCGGCCCAAGTCGGCGACGGCTGGCACGACGTGCACCTGGACTCGTCGTTCGCCGAGGATCTCGGGGAAGCCGTGCGGCCCTACGAACGGCTCCTCTACGCCGCGCTCACCGGGGACCGGCAGCTCTTCGCGCGGGAAGACGCGATCGAGGAGACGTGGCGGATCGTGCAGCCCGTGCTGGACAAGCCGAGCCGCATCCACCACTACGAGCAGGGGTCGTGGGGGCCCGAGGCCGCGCAGTCGCTGCTCCACGGTCATCGCAGCTGGCAGGAGCCGTGGCTGCCCAAGCGCACGTCGTCACAGTAAGGAGATCGGGAAGAGATGCAGCTCGGGATGATCGGACTGGGCCGGATGGGCGCCAACATCGTCCGCCGCGTCGCCACGGATGGACACGAATGCGTGGTCTACGACCACAACCCCGACGCGGTCAAGGCGATGGCGGGGGAGGAGAGGACCACCGGTGTGTCGTCGCTGCGGGAGCTCGCCGAGAAGCTGACCGCTCCGCGGGTCGTCTGGGTGATGGTGCCGGCGGGCACGATCACGACGGGGGTCATCGAGGAGCTGGCGAAGACGCTGGAGTCCGGCGACATCGTCATCGACGGCGGCAACTCGTACTACCGTGACGACATCAGCCACGCAAAAACCTTGTCCGAGAACGGAATTCACCTGCTCGACTGCGGCACCAGCGGTGGCGTTTGGGGAAGGGAACGCGGCTATTGCCTGATGATCGGCGGTGACGACGAGGCCTTTCTGCACGCCGAGCCGATCTTCGCCAGCGTCGCGCCCGGGGTGGACGCGGCGCCGCGCACGCCGGGCCGCGACGGCGAGGTCGACCGATCGGAAAAGGGTTACTTGCACTGTGGGCCGTCCGGCGCCGGGCACTTCGTCAAGATGGTGCACAACGGCATCGAGTACGGCATGATGGCCTCGCTCGCCGAGGGGCTCAACATCCTGCGCAACGCCGACATCGGCAAGCAGGTGCAGGAGGGTGACGCCGAAACGGCGCCGCTGTCGAATCCCGAGTTCTACCAATACGACTTCGACATCCCCGAGGTTGCCGAGGTGTGGCGCAGGGGCAGCGTGATCGGCTCCTGGCTGCTCGACCTGACCGCGATCGCGCTGCACGATTCGCCCGACCTCAAGGAGTTCTCCGGGCGCGTGTCCGACTCCGGCGAGGGCCGCTGGACCGCGATCGCGGCGATCGACGAGGGGGTCCCTTCGCCGGTCCTCACGACCGCGCTGCAGTCGCGCTTCGCCTCGCGGTCACTCGATGACTTCGCCAACAAGGCGTTGTCGGCGATGCGCAAGCAGTTCGGCGGGCACGCCGAGAAGCCGGCCAACTAGGGGCGGGTCGCCACCGTCGGATTCAGTGGCGATCGCGAGGGCGGCGTCGCCGGGCGATGCGGGTCGCCACCGTCGGATT
>NZ_LZJA01000069.1:0-15135 GCF_001666785.1 Mycobacterium sp. E3305
CGCACAATTCATCACGGCCGCCGCTGCGAGCCCCAATTCCCAACTGGCGGCGCCCTTCTCGCTGATGCGGCGCGCGCTGGCGTGCCAGACGAACAACGCCGGATTCGGGGCGCGCGCCTTCCGGCGCAGCGACGGCCAATGGGGAGGCGCGATGGTGGTCGCCGCCAAGAGCGCGACGCCCAACGTCGACGCCCTGGCCGGCTGCGCCAAGACCAACTGGCGGCGCGCCACGGCCGGCACCCAGACCTCGCTGTGCAACAGCGGCTGGAGCACCCCCAACACCTACGAGAGCCGCCGCGGCGAGACCTACTACGTGTTGCTGGCCGGCACCGCGGACGACTTCTGCACCGCGGTCAACGGCAAATTCAAGGACAACTCCAACGGGTGGCCGTTCTAGCCGCTTTCCGGCGGCGTCGTACGGTAAGGGGGTGAGCATGTCGCGTCATCGCGTCGTCATCATCGGAAGCGGATTCGGTGGCCTGAACGCGGCCAAGGCACTCAAGCGGGCCGACGTCGACGTCACCCTGATCTCCAAGACCACGACCCACCTCTTCCAGCCGTTGCTGTACCAGGTGGCCACCGGCATCCTGTCCGAGGGCGACGTCGCCCCGACCACCCGGCTGATCCTGCGCAGGCAGAAGAACGTCCGGGTGCTGTGGGGCGACGTCAACGCCATCGACCTGACGGCCAAGACCGTGACGTCGCACCTGATGGGCATGGAGACCGTGACGCCCTTCGACAGCCTCATCGTCGCCGCCGGCGCGCGCCGCATCAGCGAGAAGGGCGCCGCCAGTTGGGAATTGGGGCTCGCAGCGGCGGCCGTGATGAATTGTGCGGCGTCCGGGCCGTCGACCTCCTGCACGTTGGGCGTGCCGAAGCTGAACAACTGCTGCGCGATCCCGGGGTTGCTGCCGCCGCCGATGATCGGGCCGCCGCCGCTCGACGTCATCGGGGGCAGCGCGGAACCGGGATCGGCGCCCGCCGGCGCGACACCGGCGACGGCGCCCAGCGCCAGCGCCGCCAGCGCCCGGCGGAGCGCGGTGAGTCTCATGCCCCTCATTCCAGCACGTGTGCGCGGCCCGTGTCAGCGGAAGGCGTCGCTGCCGGTGAACGCCTGGCCGAGCACCAGCTGGTGCATCTCGGGTGTGCCCTCGTAGGTGAGCACCGACTCCAGGTTGACCATGTGCCGGATCACCGGGTATTCCAGCGATATCCCGTTGCCGCCCAGGATGGTTCGCGCGGTGCGGCAGATCTTGATGGCCTCCCGGGTGTTGTTCAGCTTGCCGAAGCTGACCTGCTCGGGTCGCAGGCCGACGCCGTCCTTGAGGCGGCCCAGGTGCAGCGACAGCAGCTGACCCTTGTGCAGCTCGACCGCCATGTCGACGAGTTTCGCCTGGGTCAATTGAAATCCGGCGATCGGGCGCCCGAATTGGGTGCGCTGCGTGGCGTAGTCGAGCGCGGCCTGCCATGCCGACCGCGCCGCGCCCATCGAACCCCAGATGATGCCGTAGCGCGCCTCGGACAAGCACGACAGCGGCCCCCGCAGGCCCTTCGCCTCGGGCAGCATCGCCGAATCGGGCACCCGCACGTCGTCGAGCACCAGCTCGCTGGTGATAGAGGCGCGCAGCGACAGCTTGTGGTGGATGGTGTTCGCCGAGAAGCCGGGCGTCTTGGTGGGGACGATGAAACCGCGGACGCCGTCGTCGGTGGCCGCCCACACCACCGCGACATCGGCGACCGAGCCGTTGGTGATCCACAGTTTGCGGCCGTTCAGCACCCAATCCGAACCATCGCGGCGGGCGCGGGTTTTCATCGCGGCCGGGTCGGACCCCACGTCGGGTTCGGTCAGCCCGAAGCACCCCAGCAGTTCGCCGGTGGCCATGCCCGGCAACCACTCCTGCTTCTGCTGCTCGGACCCGAAATTCCAGATCGCGAACATCGCCAACGACCCCTGCACCGAGACCATCGACCGAATTCCGGAGTCTGCGGCCTCGAGCTCGGTACAGGCCAGGCCGTAGTGCACCGACGAGGCGCCGCCGCAGCCGTAGCCCTCCAGGTGCATGCCCAGCAGGCCGAGCTGGCCGAATCCCTTGGCGAGTTCCCGCACCGGCAGGTCGCCGATCTCGAACCACTCCGCGACGTAGGGCAGGACGTGTTCGGCGCAGAACTCTCTGACGGTGTCGCGCACCGCGAGCTCGTCGCTGGACAGGGAGGCGTCCAGGCCCAAGGGGTCATACCGGTCGAAGGCGGGAGGCTTTTTGGTGCTCATGGCCTTCAGCCTGCCACTAGGCCGCCCTCGGCAGGCCCGGCCGGTAGTCTCGCTGCATGCGACGGCCAGTGTGGCTCGTCGTGGACGTCGCCTGTGTGCTGGTCTTCTGCGCGGCTGGGCGTCGTAGCCACGACGAAGGACTCGACATCGCCGGGGTGGCCACCACCGCGTGGCCGTTCCTCACCGGAACCGCCGTCGGGTGGCTGGCGTCCCGCGCCTGGCGGCGCCCGACCGCGTTGATGCCCACCGGGGTGGTCGTGTGGCTGTGCACGGTGGTGGTCGGCATGGTGTTGCGCAAGCTGAGTTCCGCGGGCGTCGCGGCCAGTTTCGTGGTGGTGGCGGCGTCGGTCACCGCGCTGTTGTTGCTCGGCTGGCGGGCGGTCGTCGGGCTGACCGTGCGGCGCCGGTCCGGCGTCTGACCATGGCAACGGCGGCGGGCGTGGCGGTGACCGCGGCATTCGGCGCCGCCGCGCGCGCGGTCGCCACCAACAGGGGGCTGCTGAGCGATCCGTTCGCCGAGCCGTTGGTGCGCGCCGCCGGGGTGGACCCGCTCGCCCGCGTGATCGACGACGACCGGTTCGCCGCGGACGACGCGGGCGGCCCGAGGTTCCTGGACCTCTGCGCGGCGCACACCCGGTTCGTCGACGAGTTCGTCGCCGATGCCGTCGGGGCGGGCTTTCGTCAGGTGGTGCTGTTGGTGTCCGGCATGGACACCCGGCCGTACCGGTTGTGGTGGCCGCCCGGGACGACGGTTTACGAGATCGACCGGCCCGAGGTGCTCGACTTCAAAGCCGAAGTGCTGCGCGACCAGGGCGCCGAACTGACCGCGAGCCGGCGCGCGGTCGGCGTCGACCTGCACCAGGATTGGCCGGCCGCGCTGCGGCGCGTCGGCTTCGACGCCGCCGCGCCCACGGTGTGGGTCGCCGAGCAGTTGCTCATCGGCTACCTGACGCCGGCACTGCAGGACCGGGTGCTGCAGGGCGTCACCGCGATGAGCGCCGCCGGCAGCCGGCTCGCCTGCGATCACATGCCCACCTGGACCCCCCTGCTCCTGGAGGCGGAGCGGTCCTTCGTCGACGGCTGGCGCCGCCACGGCGTGGAGATCGACCTGGCCAGCCTGACGCATCCGGGCCGATACCACTACGTCCCCGAGTATCTGGGCGCCAACGGCTGGGTGACGGCGCAGCGCAGCGTCGGCGACCTGTCGGGCGCGATGGGGCTGCCGGCGCCCCCGCGTGGGGGGACGGACTTCGTCCCGGAATACCTCACCGCCACAAGGGTTTAGACGTTCATGCCGGGTTCTGACCAATCAGCGCTGCGGTTCGTGTCGGCCACGCACAACGATCCGCTGGCGCAGCCCCTGCTGGCCGAGCTGGCCGACGAGTACGCGCAGCGCTACGGCGGCACGCCGAGCACGCACTTGTCCTGGCTGCCGGTGCCGGAGGCGGAGCTGGCCGCGCCGGACGGTGGGCTGCTGATCGGGGTGCTCGACGGCGTGCCCGTCACCGGCGGCGCCTTTCGGCGGTACGACGCCGAGACCGCCGAACTCAAACGCATTTGGACCGACCGCGCGCACCGGCGGCGCGGTTACGCCCGAATCCTGCTCGCGGCGCTGGAGGCCGAGGCCGCCGCGCGCGGGTATCGGCGGCTGTACCTGATCACCGGCAACCGGCAACCCGAGGCCGAGGCGCTGTACGACGCGACCGGGTATACCCGGGTGCCCGCCGATCCGCTGCCGTCCTGGGGACCGTTCGTCCCGATCGCCTTCGAGAAATGGCTGGTTCTCGACGGTCAGTGAGTTTCACCGAGTGTGGGGTCTACGGACGAATTTCGGGCCGTTGGTGTACCCAGGGCCCACACTCGGCGCCACCAGGCTTCAGCTTTCGGCGAGCGCGAGGGCCGCCGCGGTCGCCTCCCGAATCGGCCCCCGCCACACGTCGCCGTGGCCCGGCAGCAGGACCTCGGTCTCCAGCAGCGCGAGCGCGGACAGGGTGCGGATGCAGTCCTGTTGGTTGTAGCTGAAGATCGCCGGCAGCAGTTGCGGCCCGCTGCGGCGCAGTAGTGGGTGCCCGGTGATGAGGGCGTCGCCACTGACCAGCACACCGTCGACCAGATACGAGCAGTGCCCGTTGGTGTGGCCGGGGCTGAAGACCGGGCTCGGTTGGCCCGGCAGGCTCGCGGCCAGCTCCGCGGTCAACGCCCGAGCGGTCGGGATGCCGTCGCGGATCAGGCCGCCGCTGCGGACCACGTGGGCCGTCCACTTGGCCCACCGGGGCCGCCAAATGCGCAGCGCCACATCGACAATAGACACCTGCTCGAGGTACTCCCGCTTCGCGTGCCCCACCTCGTCCGCGTGGCAGTAAACCGGGATGCCGTGCGCGTCGGCGAACCAGATCGCGGTGCCCAGGTGGTCGATGTGTGCGTGCGTCAACACGATGGCGCGCACGTCGTCCGGGCCGAAGCCCAGCGCGGACAGCGAGGCCAGCACGTCCTGGCGGTCGCCGGGATAGCCGGCGTCGATCAGCATCACGCCGTTGTCGTCGGTGACCAGAGTCCAGTTGACCGCCTCGCCCTGGGCGAGGTGAACCCGGTCGGTGACTTGAACGAGCTCCGCCATGCCCGCGAGTGTAGGCGGAGGAGTAGAAATGACCCGTGGCTGAACTGAAACTTGGATACAAGGCATCCGCCGAACAATTCGCACCGCGCGAGCTCGTCGAACTCGCCGTCGCCGCCGAAGCGCACGGCATGGACAGCGCAACCGTCAGCGATCACTTCCAGCCCTGGCGGCACAAGGGCGGGCACGCCCCCTTCTCGCTGGCCTGGATGACCGCCGTCGGCGAACGCACCAAGCGGATCGTGCTGGGCACCTCGGTGTTGACGCCGACCTTCCGGTACAACCCCGCCGTCATCGCCCAGGCCTTCGCCACCATGGGCTGCCTTTACCCGAACCGCATCTTCCTCGGTGTGGGAACCGGCGAGGCGCTGAACGAGATCGCCACCGGATACGAGGGCGAGTGGCCCGAGTTCAAGGAACGCTACGCGCGGCTGCGCGAGTCGGTGCGGCTGATGCGCGAACTGTGGCTCGGCGACCGCGTCGACTTCGACGGCGAGTACTACAAGACGAAGGGCGCCTCGATCTACGACGTGCCCGAGGGCGGCATCCCGATCTACATCGCCGCGGGCGGACCGCAGGTGGCCAAGTACGCCGGGCGCGCAGGCGACGGATTCATCTGCACCTCCGGCAAGGGCGAAGAGCTCTACAAGGACAAGCTCATCCCCGCGATGCGCGAGGGCGCCGAAGCGGCGGGCAAGAACGCGGATGAGATCGACCGGATGATCGAGATCAAGATCTCCTACGACACCGACCCGGAGCTGGCCCGCGAGAACACCCGGTTCTGGGCGCCGCTGTCGCTGACCGCCGAGCAGAAGCACAGCATCGACGACCCGATCGAGATGGAGAAGGCCGCCGACGCGCTCCCGATCGAGCAGATCACCAAGCGCTGGATCGTCGCGTCGGACCCCGACGAGGCCGTCGAAAAGGTCAAGGACTACGTCGACTGGGGGCTCAACCACCTGGTGTTCCACGCGCCCGGCCACGACCAGCGCCGGTTCCTCGAGCTCTTCGAAAAGGACCTGGCCCCCAGGCTGCGGCGACTTGCCTGAACCCTCGGCCATCTACATCGCCGCTCCGGAACCGGAGACCGGCAAGTCGACGCTCGCGCTCGGGCTGCTGCACCGCCTGACCGCGACCGTCGCCAAAGTGGGTGTGTTCCGGCCCATCACGCGCGTGCCCGACGGCAAGGACCACGACTACATCCTGGATCTGCTGCTGCAGCACACCACCGCGGGCGTGCCCTACGAGCAGTGCGTCGGCGTCACGTATCAGCAACTGCACGCCGACACCGACGCCGCGATCGCCACCATCGTCGACGCCTATCACGCGATGGCCGACGACTGCGACGCGGTGGTGATCGTGGGCAGCGACTACACCGACGTCGCGCGGCCGGCCGAGCTCTCCGTCAACGCCCGGATCGCCGTCAACCTCGGTGCGCCCGTGCTGCTCACGGTCAGCGGCCGGGGCCGGACCCCCGACGAGGTGGCCGGCGTCGTCGCGGCGTGCCTGGCCGAGCTGTCCAACCAGCGCGCCCACGCCGCCGCGGTGGTCGCCAACCGCTGTGAACCGGCTCAGCTGGACGAGGTCGCCGAAGCGCTGGAGGCCTTCACCCAGCGCAGCTACGTGCTGCCCGAGGAGCCGCTGCTGTCGGCTCCGACGGTGGCCGAACTCGAAAAGGCCGTCGGCGGAACGCCGGTCAGCGGTGAGGCGTCGCTGCGCGAACGCGAGGTCACCGGCGTGCTGGTCGCCGGCATGACCGCCGACCACGTGCTGGAACGGCTGAGCGACGGCATGGCGGTGATCACCCCCGGCGACCGGTCGGACGTGGTGTTGGCCGTGGCGAGCGCCCATGGGGCCGAAGGGTTTCCGTCGCTGTCCTGCATCGTCCTCAACGGCGGCTTCCAGCTGCACCCTTCCATCGCGGCGCTGGTCGCCGGGCTGCGGCTGCGGCTGCCGATCATCGCCACCACGCTGGGCACCTACGACGCGGCCAGCGCCGCCGCCGCGGCGCGCGGCCGCGTCACGGCGAACTCGCTGCGCAAGATCGACACCGCGCTGGAGCTGATGGACCGCTACGTCGACGTCCCGGACCTGCTTGAACAGCTTGCCATTCCGATTCCCACCGTGACCACGCCGCAGATGTTCATCCACCGCCTGACGCTGCAGGCGCGGGCGGATCGCAAGCACATCGTCCTGCCCGAGGGGGACGACGACCGCATCCTCAAGTCGGCCGGCCGGGTGCTGCAGCGCCGCGTCGCCGACCTCACCGTGCTGGGCGACGAGGCGCAGATCCGGCAGCGCTCGGGGGAGCTCGGGGTGGACCTCGACGGCGCGCAGGTGATCGACCCGCGCACCAGCGACCTCCGCCGCCGGTTCGCCGATCAGTACGCCGAGCTGCGCAAGGCCAAGGGTGTCACCGCCGAGCATGCCCGCGAGATCATGCGCGATGCAACGTATTTCGGCACGATGATGGTCTACAACGGCATGGTCGACGGCATGGTGTCGGGCGCCGCCCACACCACGGCGCACACGGTTCGGCCGGCCTTCGAGATCATCAAGACCGTGCCCGACGTCTCGACGGTGTCCAGCATCTTCCTGATGTGCCTGCCCGACCGGGTGCTGGCCTATGGCGACTGCGCCATCATCCCGAACCCGACGCCGGAGCAACTGGCCGACATCGCGATCTCCTCCGCCCGCACCGCATCGCAATTCGGCATCGAACCGCGGGTGGCGATGCTGTCGTACTCGACCGGCGAGTCGGGCACCGGTGCCGACGTCGACAAGGTCAGAACCGCAACCGAATTGGTGCGGCGGCGGGCGCCGGAGCTGCCGGTCGAGGGGCCCATCCAGTACGACGCCGCGATCGAACCGTCCGTCGCGGCCACCAAGCTGCGTGGCTCGCCGGTGGCCGGCCGTGCCACCGTGCTGGTGTTCCCCGACCTCAACACCGGCAACAACACCTACAAGGCCGTGCAGCGCAGCGCCGGGGCGATCGCCATCGGGCCGGTGCTGCAGGGCCTGCGCAAGCCGGTGAACGACCTGTCCCGCGGCGCGCTGGTCGAAGACATCGTGAATACCGTTGCCATCACAGCGATCCAGGCCCAGGACGTCCGTGACTAGCGCGAACCGGGCCGTGCTGGTGATCAACTCCGGCTCGTCGTCGCTGAAATACCAGTTGGTCGAACCGGATTCGGGTGTCGCCCGCGCGACCGGCAACGTCGAACGGATCGGGGAGGAGTCGTCACCGGTTCACGACCACGACGCGGCGCTGCGCCAGGCCTTCGACGCGCTGTCCGAGAAGGGGATCGACCTCGGGAATTGCGGACTGGTGGCGGTGGGCCACCGAGTCGTACACGGCGGCAACACCTTCTACAAGCCGACGCCGGTGGACGACGCGGTGATCCGCAAGCTCGACGAATTGTCCGAACTGGCGCCGCTGCACAACCCGCCCGCGGTCAAGGGAATCGAGGTGGCCCGCAAGCTGCTGCCCGATGTCCCGCACATCGCGGTCTTCGACACGGCGTTCTTCCACGACATGCCGCCCGCCGCCGCCACCTATGCGATCGACCGCGGCTTGGCCGAACGCTGGAAGATCCGCCGTTACGGGTTTCACGGCACGTCGCACCGCTATGTGAGCCAGCAGGCCGCCGCCTTCCTGGACCGGCCGCTGGGCGGCCTGAAACAGATTGTGCTGCACCTGGGTAACGGCTGCTCGGCGTCGGCGATCGCCGGTAGCAGGCCGCTGGACACGTCGATGGGCCTGACGCCGCTGGAGGGTCTGGTGATGGGCACCCGCAGCGGCGACATCGACCCCAGCATCGTCAGCTACCTCTGCCACGTCGCCAAAATGGGCGTCGACGAGGTGGAATCCATGCTCAACCAGCGGTCCGGGGTGGTCGGGCTGTCGGGCGAGCGCGACTTCCGGCGGCTGCGCACCATGATCGAATCCGGCGACGCCGCAGCGCAATTGGCCTACGGCGTGTTCACCCATCGGCTGCGCAAATACATCGGCGCCTACCTGGCGGTGCTGGGACACACCGACGTCATCAGCTTCACCGCCGGCATCGGGGAGAACGACGCGGCGGTGCGCCGCGACGCGGTGGCGGGCCTGGAGGAGCTGGGCATCGTGCTCGACGAGCGCCGCAACCTCGGCGGCGGCAAGGGCGCCAGGCAGATCTCCGCCGACGAATCTCCGATCGCCGTGCTGGTGATCCCGACCAACGAGGAACTGGCCATCGCCCGCGACTGCGTGAGCGCGCTAAGCGGTTAGGAAGCCGAGGCTCTTCCGCCCGGCGCCCACCGACGGCGCGGGATCCGTCCCCACGGTCCGCGCGAGCAGCTCGTGGTACACGTCGCGAAAGTCGGTGGTGTACTTCAGGTCCCCGTTATCGAGGTCGGTGAGGCTGGGTTCGTCGCCGTAGAAACCGCCCCGAACGGGCGCGCCCGCGACGAAGACGGGACCGGCGGTGCCGTGATCGGTGCCCTGGGACGCGTTGGCGCGCACCCGGCGGCCGAACTCCGAATACGCCACCACGACGACGTTGCGGCCGGCGACCCGCTGCAGGAACGAGGTCACCGCCTCATCGAACGTCGCGAGCAGCCGCTGCTGCGTGGCCCGTTCCCCGGCGTGCGTGTCGAAGCCGCCCAATTGCACCGTGTAGACCCGTGTCGGCACGCGGGCCTGGACCGCCTCGGCCACCAGGCTCAGTTGTGCGGACAGGGAGTTACCTTGGTTTCCTGCGGCTTTCACCGATTCGAAGGCGTTGGCGGTGGTGCGGGCGGCCCGGTAGGCCTTGCACACCGCGGCCATCGCCGGGGTGTCGTCGCGGTCCTCGGCGCCGAGCGCGCCCATCAGCGTGTCGAGGCCCTGTCCGGTCGGCTCCGGGGCCGTGGAAAGCGCTGCGGCGGTGTGCTTTTCGCCCACCGCGAGTGGCGGAAGCACGGGACCGATGTTGACCGCCCGCAGCGGGTCGTCGCCGGTGGCGTCGAGCCAGCGGCCGATCCAGCCCGTCGACACGGGCTCGGCGGGAGACGCCGTCTGCCAGATATCCATGGACCGGAAGTGGCTGTGGTCGGGCCGCGGATAACCCACTCCCCGCACGATGGCGAGCTGCCGCCGGCCCCACAACTGCGCCAGACCCTTCAGGGCGGGGTTGAGACCAAGCGCCTCGTCGAGGTGCAGGACGTCGCCCGGGGCGTAGGCCAGTTCCGGCCGGGCGTCGTGATACGCGTTGTCCGCGCAGGGGATCAGGGTGTTGATCCCGTCGTTGCCGCCGTAGAGCGTGACCAGCACCAGCACGCCCGCGCCGTCGGCCAGCGGCCGGTCCCCGGCGGCGCGCATCAGGTCTTGCCAGCGGACCGCCACCGCCGTCGACAACAGGCCGGCCGCGCCCACACCGGCGCTGGCGGCCAGGAATCTGCGGCGGTTCATCTCGGGCATCGTGTTCTCGCTAGGACGTCAGGTATTCGGGGGTGTTGACCGCGGCGGCGACCAGTTGTGGCGGGTTGCGCACCAGGGGTTGCAGCGCGTCGGCGGTCCGGTCCGACCAGTCGCCGATGCCGATCAGGTAGCCGACCGCGTCGATGCGGTCACCGGGCGCGGCGCTTTCGACGCCGGACAGGTCGCCGGCGTGCGCGAGCCGGTTGGCGGCCCGCAGCCGCGCCTCGGCGCTTGCGGTGGACAGCCACACCTGGCCCTGCGGCCAGCCGCCGACGCTCGGCGGATAGAACGGCCGCTGCCCGAGGGCGTGCAACGTCGCGTCGGTGACTTTTCGAGTGGATGGGTCGAGGGGCACCCGCAGGGCGCGCATGACGCCGACGAGCCATTCGACGGGCGGGTTGACGACAGTGGCCCGGCCGTGGACGAACTCGTCGTCGGTGAGGATCGCCCGGGTCAGCGCACGCAGGTCCCGGCCGGGGCCGTACGCGGCGACCAGCCTGTCGAGCGTGGGGCGCGACGGCGGATCATCGGAGGCCAGCTGTCGCCACAACCGTCCCGCGACGTACTCCGCCGACTTCGGCTGGGCCAGCACGGCGTCGCAGAACCCGGCGGCGTCGAAGTCACGGGTCTGCCCGAACAGCGTCTTGGCCGCGCCGTCATGGCGTTTCGGGGCCAGCGTCGTGTTGCCGTCGGCGCCGATCAGCCAGCCCGTCAGCGCGCGGGCGCCGTTGCGCACGTCGTCCTCGGTGTAGCCGTTGCCGTGTCCCAGCGTGAACAGCTCCATGAACTCGCGAGCGAGGTTCTCGTTCGGTGCCTTGGCGGTGCTGCTCTGCCCGTCCAGCCAGCGCAGCATCGCGGCGTCGGTCAGCATCGCGTAGGCCAGGGTGCGGAAGTCGCCCAGCGACAGGGTGCGCAGCTTCTGGTTCTGTGCGGCCATGTACGCCGCGACCCGGACCTTCTGCGCGGAGGTGGCGAAGTGGTTGTGCCACAACAGGGTCAGCTTCTCACCAAGCGGCTGCCGCACGCTGACCATGCGGTGCAGCCACCAGTCGGACAACGCGCGCTGCTGCTCGGAGAGCTGCTGGTTGTACTGCTTGCGGGCCGCGGGCGCGGCGGACTTTCCGGGCGGTCGGGGTGGCGTCAACGTCGGCATCGGGCTGGCGATCGCTCCCGGGTCGGCATCGGGATTCGCGGCCAGCATGGCATCGACGTAAGTTGGCCAGTCGCCGCCCAGTGCGGCGTCCACCTCGGGTCCGGTCACCCCGAACCCGGCTCGCCGTAGCGCGCGGGCCGTGCTGACCCATGCGGTGGACTGCCCAGGCATGGGTCAACTCTGCGGCATGGACCTATGTTTTCCCTGTGGATGGCCGCACACGAGGCTCTGCGGTGCGGTGCGAACCTTCCCGGCATGGAACAACCCTTCCTCGGCAGCGAGGCCCTGCGGTCGGGCGTGCTGAGCCGCCATGAACTGCGGGCCCGTTACCGCCCCGTCTTCCCGAACGTCTACCTGCCCGACGACGCCCAGCTCTCGCTGGAGCTGCGCATCCGGGCGGCCTGGCTGTGGTCGGGGCGCAGGGCGACGGTGGTCGGGGCCGCCGCCGCCAGACTGCATGGCGCCGAATGGATTCCCGACGACGTGCCCGTCGAGCTGGCGCATGCCAACGGCCGCCCGCCGCGCGGCGTGCTGACGCGGCGCGGTGTGCTGCTGGACGGCGAGACGCAGCTCGTCGGCGGCTACCCGGTCAGCACGCCCGAGCGCACCGCCTTCGACATCGGCCGGCGCGGG
This sequence comes from Mycobacterium sp. E3305, assembly GCF_001666785.1. Taxonomy (NCBI): domain Bacteria; kingdom Bacillati; phylum Actinomycetota; class Actinomycetes; order Mycobacteriales; family Mycobacteriaceae; genus Mycobacterium; species Mycobacterium sp. E3305. The sequence continues at coordinate 12,110 of NZ_LZJA01000069.1, forward strand.
GCTGTGCGCTCGGCCGTCGCGCGGCTGGACGCACTGGCCCGGGCGACGGGCTTCAAGGCCGACGACGTGCTGCGCGTCGCGGGATGCCATCCCGGCTCGCCCGGCCTGCGGCGCCTGGAAGCCGCGCTGGCGCTGTTCGACCCCGGGTCGCAGTCGCCCAGGGAGAGCTACCTGCGGCTGCTCCTGATCGACGGTGGCCTGCCGCGGCCCCAAACACAGATCCCGGTGCTAGCCGACGACGGCATTCCCTTCGCCTACCTCGACATGGGCTGGGAGGAGCACCTGGTGGCGGTCGAATACGACGGCGACCAACACCGCACCGACCGGCGGCAATACGTCAAGGACATTCGGCGCGCCGAGATGCTCGAGGAGTTGGGCTGGATCGTCGTCCGGGTGGTCGCCGAGGACCGGCCGGCCGCGATCGTGCGGCGGGTTCGCGCCGCGCTGGCCGCATCGCGTGTGCGCTCAGGGCTTTGAGCGTGCGCTCAGGGTGGGGCCGTACGGCGTGTCGCCGCCCTGGACGCACATGCGATCGCGCCAAGGGCGCAACTCAGAACGTGCTCGTCGGCCGCACCCGGTTCGCCATGTCCACCAACGCGTAGCGGTGCCGCTGGGTGGGCGCCACCCGGGCGAGGTTGCGCAGCGCGGCCTCGACGCCCAGGCGCAGCCCGTGCTCGGTGAACGGGAAACCCAGAATGTGATTGGTGCTGGCCCTGTTGTCCTCCAGCCAGTCCATCGCACAGCCCAGCACCAGCGCGCGGATCTGCAGCACCCGCGGTTCGGTCGGGGGCAGCGCCTCCACCCGCCGGGCGGCGTCGCGGATGTCCTCCTCGGTGATCTCGCTCTTCGACCGGCCGGACAGCAGGGTCACCGCACTCGTCAGCCGCGCGGTGGTGAAATGCCTTGAGGTGGGCGGCACCTCGTCGAGCGTGCGCACCGCGCCGGCGCGATCGCCCTCGGCGGACAGCCATCTGGCCAGCCCGAAGGCCGCCGAGATCACCCCGTCGTTGGTCTTCCACACCGTCTGGTAGTACCTCTGCTCGTCGACGTCACCGGCCAGCTCGGCGGTGGCCGCCAACGCCAGCTTGGGCGCCAGCTCGCCGGGGAAGGTATCCAGTACCTCGGTGAAATGCGTTCTGGCGGAGTCGTAGTCGCCGGTGAGCAGCTCGGCGACGGCCCGATACCAAACCAGCCGCCACTGCCAGCCAACCCGCTCGGCCAGGTCGTCCAGCTTCCGGGTGGCCTTGGCCACGTCGCCCAGGTCGAGCAGCGCGCGAACCTCCATCAGCGGCAACTCGGTCGACTCGGACACCTCGACGCCGTCGGCGTCCAGCGTGCCGTGGCGGGCCGCGCGCAACGAATCCAGGGTCTGCACCGGCTGAGAGAGGACCGTCGCCTGCAGCACGGGGGCGGCGACGTCGGCCGGGTCGACCAGCGGCACCTGTAGCGCCGTGACGATCTCGCGGGCCGTCAGCCGCTCCGAGTGGACCTGGCCGTCCAGGTAGACGTCGGTGTGCGCGACCAGCAGGTCCACCCCGAACGTCGAGCGGCTCGGGCTGAAGATGGTCGACAGGCCCGGCCGCGGCACGCCGGTGTCCTGGGCGACGACCTCCCGCAGCACGCCCATCAGCTGGGCGGACAACTCTTCGGTGCTGGCGAATCGGCGCCGCGGGTCGGGGTCAATGGCGCGGCGCAGCAACCGCCGGTACGAGTCGTAGGTCGCCAGCACGGGGTCGTCGTCGGGCAGGCCGTCGACGTAGCGGCCGTTGCGGGTGGGCAGGTTCACCGTCAGCGCCGCGAGGGTGCGCCCCACGGTGTAGATGTCGGTCGCGACCGTCGGGCCGGTCCGCACGATCTCGGGCGCCTGGAATCCCGGCGTGCCGTAGAGGTAGCCGAACGAGTTGACGCGCGACACCGCCCCCAGGTCGATCAGCTTCAGCTGCTCCTCGGTCAGCATGATGTTCTCCGGCTTGAGGTCGTTGTAGACCAAGCCGATCGAGTGCAGATACGTCAGCGCCGGCAGGATCTCCAGCAGGTAGGCGATGGCCTCGGCGACGGGGAGCTTCTTGTCCTTGCCGTGCTTGAGCGGCTGCCCGCCGATGTACTCCATGACGATGTAGCCGACCGGGTTGCCGCCGCGGTCCTTGTGCTCGACGAAGTTGAAGATCTGCACGATCTGCGGGTGGACCACCTCGGCGAGGAACTGCCGTTCGGCCATCGCGATCGCCTGCGCCTCGGCGTCGCCCGAATGCACCAGGCCCTTGAGCACCACCGGGCGGTCGTTGACGTTGTGGTCGACCGCCAGGTACACCCATCCCAGCCCGCCGTGCGCGATGCAGCCCTTGACCTCGTACTGGTTGGCGACGATGTCACCCGGGTTCAGCTGTGGCAGAAACGAATACGCGCTGCCGCAGGCGGGGCACCAGCCCTCCGACTTGCCCTTGCCCTCCTTGCCGGACCGGCCGACCGGTTTCCCGCAGTTCCAGCAGAACCGCTTGCCCTCCGGCACCACCGGGCTGGTCATCAGGGCCTCGAGCGGGTCGATGTCGCGCACCCGCGGAATCTCGACCAGGCCGCCGCCGAGGTGGCGGACCGGTGGCAGCACCCGCGTCCCCACCGTCACCCGGTCTTGCGGATCGCTGTCCAGGGTGCCCAGCGAGATGTGCGGAAAGTCGTCGTCGTCATCTTCGAAGTCGGGTCGGAACAGCGCCTGGGTGGCCTGGATGCGCCCCGTGGTCGGGCCGCCGCCCTGCGTGTCCGGCGGCTGGGTGCCCGGGCTTTCGTCGGCGCCGGTTTCCGGCTGCTCGATCTTCTCCGACTCGGCCATCAGTCCAGATACCTCGGCGTCGGTGGCGCGGGCGCGGGCCCCAGCACCGTCAACCACTTGCGGTACAACGTGTTCCACGTGCCGTCCCGGCGGATCCGCTCCAGGGTGCCGTTGACGAACCGGACCAGCCCGGTGTTGGTCAGGTTGACCCCGATGCCGTAGGGCTGGGTGGCCATGTTGGGTCCGACGATGTGCAGGT
>NZ_LZJA01000070.1:0-2256 GCF_001666785.1 Mycobacterium sp. E3305
CCACCCCGGCGGTGATGGCGGCGATGCCGGCCAGTGCGCTCCCGGCGAGGAACATGGGCCGTCGCCGGCGCGGGACGACCACGTCGTCGTCGGGCACGGCGCTGTAGGCCAGAGCCTCGGCGTCGGCGTTGCCCCAGACGTCGAGGTACGTCGGGCCGAGCGGTCGCGGGCTCACCTCTCCGGTGCCGGGGTCGAGCGCGTACGCCAGCGCCGCCGTGGACGAGGCGAACAGCGGCGCGTTCGCCGAGGCCAGCGCGGCCCCGCGGGCCAGCGCCAGCTCCGGCTCCTCGGGCGCCGACAGCTCGAGCGGGGTCGCCGCCTCGAGCGCGGGCTTGACGGGCACGATGCCCACGCCGCAGCCGATCAGGAACACGCCGTCCGCGTGAGCACCCCGCGCGCCCAGACCGGCGACCATCGTCGCCAACTCGGCGGCGAGCGGCGAGGAGGTCGCGTGGGCGAATACGGTGCGTTCGGGTTCGATCCCGACGAGTTCGATCGAATGATCCGCGAAGGCAGCGAGGGCCTGCGCGACGTGTTCGAGCGGGTCAGCAGGTTTGTCGCGGCGCCAGGAGCCCGGTCCGGGTGGTCGTCCATCTTCGAGGACCTGTCGCGGCGCCCCCGCCCGGAGCCGGAAACCGCCGGCGAGGCGGGCGACGGCGTCTGGGCGATCTACACGGTGGACGCCGACGGTGGCGCGCACGTCGAACAGGTCTACGCGACCGAGCTCGACGCGCTGCGGGCCAACAAGAACAACGTCGACCCCGCGCGCAAGGTGCGGTTCCTGCCGTATGGCATCGCGGTCAGCGTCCTCGACGGCGATTCGCACGACGACGACGAATCCACCGAGGCGCCGTAACGGCCTCAGCCCTGCTGGACGACGTTCGCACTACCCGAGTTGCTGACCTTCGGCGTGCCCGAGTGGTACGTCACCTTGTTGCTCAAGCCGGAGGCTTGGATGCTGTCGACGGCGTCGACGGTGATGTCGTTCTGCACGCCCGACACGCTGAGGCTTGCGCAGTGACCGCTGATCACCACCGTGTTGGACACGCCGCTGACGTTGACGACGTTGTCGTCGCAGGCGATCGTCCGGTTCTCGCCGATCCCGGAGATCGTCACCTCGCTGCCCGGCGGCGGCGTGGGTGAGGTGGACGTGGTGGTCGACCTCGGCGGCTTGGTCCGTGTAGTCGTCGAGGTGCCGCCCGGGGTGGTGGCCGGGGGACTGAGGGTGTTGGTGAAGGTCGGCGGGGAGTTGATGATCGAGCGGACACCGGAGAGCTGGTGTGCCGCGAAGGCGGCGATGCCCCCGGCGAGCGCCAGCACGCCGACCGCGATGATCGTGCCCACGATCCACCACATCCGATTGCCCGAGGGGCCCTGAGGCGGCGGGCCGCCGAGCGGGCCGCCATAGCTCCACGCGGGCGGTGGCGGAGGGGGCCCCGCCGGGTCGGGCGGCTCGGGGCCCGGTAGACCGGTGCCGCCGGCGGCGGCTTCACCGAGGTCTGGGGCTCTTCCGCCGCGGGCGGGGCCGGCTGCGGGGCGGCCACCAGCTGGTGTCGACGGGCGTGACCTGGACGGACCGAGCGGACGTCGGCGCGCTACGGGAAGCGATGACCCAACACGGCATGGGCAACGTGATGCTGGTTTCCCCGTTGCTGGCCGCGGCCGCGCTGGCCCAGACGGTCGGGTCCGCGCTCGACTACGCGCACATCGCGATGCTGTACGTGGAGGCCGAGACCGCGACGCTGGCCGTCGTCGACGTCGCCGACGGGTCGATCGTCGACCTGCACCGCAAGCAGCTGGCCAACGCCGGAAAGGAGCCGCTCGCCGCCGAGTTGGCGACGATGGTCGCCGGTCTGGGCGCGCGGGGTGCTCACGCGGACGGCGTGTTCCTGATCGGCTGCGGCGTGGGCATCGTGCCCGTCAAGCCCGCGCTCGAGGCGGCGACCCCGCTCGAGCTGTCGGCGCCCGAGGAGCCGGAGCTGGCGCTGGCCCGCGGGGCCGCGCTGGCCTCGGCGAACGCGCCGCTGTTCGCCTCGTCCACGGCGGCGCTGGCGTACGCGCTCGACCCCGGCACCGGAGAGGTGAGCCCGCGACCGCTCGGCCCGACGTACCTCGACGTCTGGGGCAACGCCGACGCCGAGGCTCTGGCCTACAGCGCCGTGCCCGACGACGACGTGGTCGTCCCGCGCCGGCGACGGCCCATGTTCCTCGCCGGGAGCGCACTGGCCGGCATCGCCGCCATCACCGCCACCCTGC
>NZ_LZJA01000071.1:0-10995 GCF_001666785.1 Mycobacterium sp. E3305
CACTGGGCGGATTTTAAGTCCGCTGCCTCTGCCAATTGGGCTATGGGGGCCCGGCGGCGAATCTAGCGCGCGGGCGCCGAAACCGGGACATCGCACCCCTGTCGAATAGGCGAAATGTCCGGCATGCGGTGGGGGCGGCCTTCGGTTAGGATCCGCGCCCGCGCGCTAGATTCGCCGCCGGGCCCCCATAGCCCAATTGGCAGAGGCAGCGGACTTAAAATCCGCCCAGTGTCGGTTCGAGTCCGACTGGGGGCACCGGTGAATTGAATAGCACCCGGGGACCGAATCACCGAGGCAACCGATAGCGGACCTCGGAAGGCGACCGGAACGTGCCGACAACCGGCAATCAGCTCACGCAGCCCGGGCAGGGTCCCGGGCCACCCTCGATGACCATCGGACTGACCTGGCGGTTGAGCCCTCCGTTGGTCACCCACGCCGGCGAGTTGGCGGAAATCTGTCCGATCATGAACCGGTGCCAGGCATTCATGTCCCAGTTGGGCGTCCCCGCCGACGCCATCGGTAGCGGCATGCCGGGACACCACTGGTAGATGCAGGCCATCCCGTTGCAGATCGGGTCGGGGTAGGTGAATGCCGCGGCGGGCGGGGCTGCCAGGAACGCCGACGCGAACGCGGCGACCGCGGCCATGACAGCACCGGCGATGAGGCGACGCGGGCGCGGGTGTGGTCCAGGAGTCGTCACGGTTTCCCCTCGTCGATCGGTGGCGATGTCACGCGGTGACCCAAGTCTTGCGGCGGCGCCCACGGCCGCGCATGAGGTGATCGCCTCATTTTGGTGACGACACGTCAACGAATTGGGATCGGTAGTCCGTGCGCCTCCATTTACTTGTCGCACGCGCCGCCACCAGGTGGCGCGTCCCCTGTAGGACTCGGCACGAAACGAAAGGAGCCGGCCATCAACACCAACGTCGCTATCCATCACGCAGCCCCTTCGACTTCTCGTAAAACTCGCGTGGCCGGCCTCTACGCATTGAAGCCGTGGTTCACCAAGAGGCTGGCCCCGATCGTCCACATCGCGGTGGCTCGTCGAGTGTCTCCCGACGTCTTCACCGCGGCGGGTGTCGCGGCGGCGGGCGCTGCGGGAACTGCCATCGCGTTCGGATGGTGGCCGCTGGCGGCGGTCTTCATGGTGATGCGCCTGGCGGGCGCGAACCTCGACGGGGCCGTCGCCCGAGCGCGTGGGGTGAGCCGGCCATGGGGCTTCGTCGTCAACGAAGTCGGCGACCGCGCCGCCGATCTGCTCGCGTTCGGCGGCCTGGTGGTCTGGGCGGCGCGGCAGCACGGCCCCGGACTGAACTGGCTGTCCTGGCCGGTGCTTCAGGTGCTGCTGGCGGCGCTGGCCGCCACACTGCCGACCTTCGCATCGCTGGCCGTTGCCGCTGCAGGCCTCACGCGGCGGAACGGCGGACCGCTCGGCAAGACCGAACGCTGCCTGTTCCTGGTGCTGGCCACCGCATTCCCCGTGATCATGCCCGTCCTGCTGGTGCAGTTGGTGAACGGATCACTGCTCACGACCATTCTGCGGTTGCGGGCCGCGCATCGCGAACTGAAGGCGCAGCGCGTGCCGGACTTCGTTCCCCGCGGTCTGCAGATCGAAGCGACTGTGCCTGTCGCGCTGTTCGAGCACTTTGATGCGATCACGCAACCGGTTACCGCGGCTCACCTCTCCAATGCCGTCACGCTGCCCATGACGCTGGTGGCGGCATGACCACCGGCCGGATTGCGAGCGTGCTTCGGCACCGGCTCTGGCGGACGGTGTGTGCCGTCTCGGGCGGGCTGACCGTGACCGGGCGTTGGAACGCCAAGGGCGGCTGTGTCGTCGTCGCCAACCACGCCTCCCACGCGGACACCGCGGTGCTGGTGGCGGCGCTGCCGTCCGCAGCTCGTCCTGTCTTCGGCGCGGCGGCCGACTACTGGTTCGACGTGCCGGTGCGACGCTTCATCGCGACCTCGCTGATCGGGATACTGCCGGTGCGACGCTCGGGCGACGGCAACTACGACGCGCTGCTCGCGGCCGCCGGCCCGGCGCTTCGCGCGGGACGGACCGTCGTCATCTACCCCGAGGGAACGCGATCGACAGACGGCGTGATTGGCGAATTTCGTTTCGGCGCAGTACGTCTGGCGCGAGACTGCGGCGTGCCGATCGTTCCGGTAGCGATCGTGGGGACTGCCGACGTCCTGCCGAAGGACGGAAGCTTCACGCCCGGCCCGATGGAGGTACGCCTCGGTACGCCCGTCGATCCCCACACCACCTCCGCACCGCAACTGCGGTCGCAGGTGCTGGCGCTGCGGGGCGACGTCGTGGCCGATGACCGCTTCGCGCTGGCGTCTTAGAACCGGCGGCCCACCATGTCACTCCTCGACCGCTGGTTTCCTCATCTCGATCGGCGGATGCCGCTCAACATCGACGTGGGTCCGCTGCACGTCCACATGTACTCGACGGCTGTGTTCCTGATGTGGGTCACGGTGGCGATCCTCGCCGTCGCGGGCGCCGCCGTCCTGGTCTCGCGCAAACGCGAGCTGGTGCAGAAATGGCGCACCTGGGTGCTGATCGCACCGGCTGTCGGGATCCCGGTTTGGGCCGGCCAAGGCACGACGGCGGGGTTGGCCGCGGCGCTGGCCGTCGTCGCGGTGATCGAGTACGCGCGACTGGTCAAGCTGGGCCGGGCCGACACCTACGTGCTTGTGGTCCTGGCCGTGGCATACCCGGTCGCGGCGTGGCTGCGCCCCTCGCTCCTGCAATTCGCGCCGATCATCGTGCTGCTGTGCGTGGCGCCCTCGGTCCTTCAGGGCGACGTCGAGAACGGCGCCAGGCGCGCCGCCTCCGCCGCCTTCGCCTCGGTGTGGATCTGCTGGTCGCTGTCCCACCTCGTCATGGTGGGACCGGACGCATACCTGCTGTGTTTCGCCGTCGCGGCCACCGACGTCGCGGCGTGGTGCGGCGGAAAAGGGTTGCGCCGCATGCGATGGGCGCGCACGCCGCTGTCCCCGCTGAGCCCCAACAAGACGGTCGGCGGGATGGTCGGCGCGATCATCGGCGCGTTCGGAATCCTCACCCTGTTGGGCACCATCTCCGTCGGCCTGCTCATCGCCGTCTCCATCGGCGGTCTGTTCGGTGACCTGCTTGAATCCATGCTCAAGCGACAGGCCCAGGTCAAGGACGCCGGTGACTGGCTGCCCGGATTCGGTGGCCTCCTCGACCGCATCGATTCACTGCTGGTTGTCCTCCCACTCGCTTACTTCCTCGGATGAGAGATCTCAATGAATAACGACAAGCCCACGATGCCGATCACCCTCAAGAATCGGACCGACGAAGCCGCGAACGCCACGGAAATGCGCGCCCGCTGGCGATTCCCGGCAGAGCCGTTCGGGTCGATCCCGATTAATCGGAGCGTCCAGCGCGAGAACCGATTCCTGCCCGCGGCGACCGGCGGCCTGGAGATGCGCGATGTCAGCCTCGCCGTTGACGGCGAAAGGGTTCTGCTGGAACGGGTTTCGTTCGCGGCGCGCCCCGGCACGTTGACCGCGGTGATCGGCCCCTCGGGCGCGGGCAAGTCCACTCTGGCCAGGGTCGCCGCCGGGGAGGATCGGCCGACCAGTGGGACGGCGTCTTTGGAGGCGAGGGCCGTGCACACAGTGCGCAGCGAGATCGGGATGGTGCCACAGGACGACCTTGTGCACGGCCGGCTCACCGTCGCACAGGCACTGCAGTACGCGGCGGAACTCCGGATGCCCGCCGACACCACCGCAAGCGCACGCGCGCGGGTGATCACCACCGTGCTCGAGGAACTCGAGCTGACACCCCACGCTGACACTCGCATCGACAGGTTGTCGGGCGGCCAGCGTAAGCGCGTGTCGGTCGCCGTCGAATTGTTGACCAGCCCTTACCTATTGGTGCTCGACGAACCGACGACGGGGCTGGATCCCGCGCTGGACCGCTCGGTGATGGCGATGCTGCGCCGGTTGGCCGACGCGGGCCGCGTGGTCGTGGTCGTCACGCACTCGTTGACGTTCCTGGACGTGTGCGACCAGGTGCTGTTGCTCGCGCCCGGCGGCAAGACGGTTTTCTGCGGCCCTCCCGATCGGCTCAGTTCCTATCTGGGAGCCTCAGATTGGGCTGACATCTTCACCAGAGTATGCGCCGATCCGGACGGTCTCCAACGGCGGTTCATGCAGGGGCGAGCCTCCCAGGAAGCGGACACGGTATGCCGTCCCGCGCTCGTTCAGCCGGTCCAACCGCCCCCTGTCGCCGTGTGGCGCCAAACGTCGACGCTCGCGCGTCGCCAGGTGAGGTTGCTTGTGGCGAACCGTGGTTACCTCGCCTTCCTCGCTGTGTTGCCGTTCATCGTCGGCCTGCTGCCGCTGACCGTCACCGGTCACGCAGGCCTGAGCCACATGCCGGCGCCTGGCGAACCACCGTTCGAAGCCAAACACATCGTCGCGTTGACGAGCTTCGCGGCGATCCTGATGGGAACCACACTGAGCGTCCGCGATCTCGTCGGCGAACGCGCCGTCTTCCGGCGCGAACAGGCGGCAGGACTATCGGCGTCGGCATACCTGCTCGCGAAGGCGATCGTCTTCGGCGCGGTCGCGGTGATCCAATCCGCGATACTCGTTGCGATCGTCACGGCGCCCGCGATCGGCAAGCCCGGCCCGTCTAGTGCGGTGGTCCTGGGTAGCCCGGCCGTCGAGTTGTTCGTCGGCGTCGCGGCGACGTGCGTAGTGGCCGTCCTTCTCGGCCTTGCGCTTTCGGCCGTGGCCCGCACCGGCGATCAGGTCATCGTGCTGCTGGCGATGACGCTGATGGCGCAACTGGTGCTCGCGGGCGGCTTCATCCCGGTGACCGGCCGGCCGCTGATGGAAGCCTTGGCCTGGCTGACGCCCGGACGATGGGGGTTCGCGGCGACTGCGTCGACGGCCGACCTGACCAAACTGGTCGCGGGGATTTCGAACGATTCGCTCTGGCAGCACACCGGGTCGGCGTGGCTCACGAATATGGCCGTGTTGGGGGTGCTTGCCATGCTCTTCGCCGGCGTCACGCGCTGGCGTCTTCGACGTTGAGGCGCTTGCGTTTTGCACAATCCGCCAAGCGGAACGCAGCCGGGCATTACGCTTCCTGGTTATGGCCAGGGGGAAGAAAGTTCTGATTGCGCTCGTGCTCGCATTCGCCGTCTCAACGACGTCGGTGGGCTGCATACCCATCACCATTCCCACCTGCCCCGCGGGTGGCGGCCCGGTCGGCTGCTGATCACCGGCGCGGCATGGGCGCGAGCTTCGCTGCCCGTCGTTGTCTGCAGTCGCTAATCCAGTCACCGGATTTGGGGCACCTTGGTGCCAGAGCTAGAGGCTTTGTGCCCTGTCTAGCCGGCGCCGCCGGAACGAAGATCACCACCAGCACAGGATTAGGAGGCCGGTGGTGATCAAGCAAGCCATGGCGGGCGCTGCGGCGGTGGTCCTCTTCGTCGGGGGCTGCTCCGCTGGAAATCACAACGGCGGTGGCGGCACGACCACCACGACCACGTCGCATGGTCAGGCCGTGCGCGGATGGGTCGAACTGACCAAAGACCACATGCAAGACCTGGGGATAGCGATGGGCAAGGCGACATTCGCCATCGGGGAGCATGACTACGCCGCCCTGGGGGCCGCCTGCCACGAGGGCCACGACGCGGCGAGCTTCCTCCAGGGGCACCTGCCGTCCCCCGACAAAGAACTCACCGACGCGCTGCAGGCCAGCCTCGACGACTTCGATGCCGCGTCCCACTTCTGCGTCGCCGCGGTCGAGGACAAGGACGCCAACGAGGCGCGCCATGCGGGCGAATTCATGAACTCCGCCGAAGGGCATCTCACCACCGCCACCGGCATCCGGGATCGCATCGTCAACGGACCGGCCTAGGTCGGATCAGCGACCAAGGGGCCGCTGGGCGAGGACCTTGGCCCCTACCAGCTCTCGGCGGGCGGGGCGACAGTGAGATCACACAACTTCAGGGAGGACGAGCAATGAATCGCGAAGCAAGCAAATTCTTCTGCGGGGCGTTCGCCGGCATCGCGTACGCCCACGCGGGCTACGCCATTGCCGCTTCCAGCGGCATCATCGACGAGCCGATCTTCCTCGGGAGGAAGTGGGGCGTCGGGTTCATGTGGACGGAGGCCGTCGTCTATTCCGCGATCAGCATGGCGCTCGGGTACGCGGGCTGGCGCCAACGGCCGGTCGGGCTGCGCGCGGTCGCCGCGCCGGAGACGAACGGGCAGAGCGAGCACGGGGTGAGCCAGGCGAAGGCCCCTCAGTCGGCCTGGAACTGATCGGCACCGCGCCGGTATGAACGTCCGTCGCGGGAAGTGGCCGGCGGTCTGTGCGGTCCTGCTGTCGGTGCTCGAGCTGCTGGCGTCGGCGCCGGCGTCGGCCGACCCGGGCGACGACGCGTTCATCGCGTCCCTCGCCAACTACGGGATCGAAGTCCGAGACAGCGACGTCGCGATCGCGATGGCCCACCGGGTGTGCACCGGATTCGACAACAACGCGAACGCAAGCGTGCTGGCGATGAAGGTGAAGCGCGACACCGATCTCTCGATGAAGGAAGCCAGCTACTTCGTCGGCCTGTCCGTGGCCGCCTACTGCCCGCAGTACCGGGGGCTCATCGACAGTTCGCTGATCTGGCTGGTCCCAGGGCCCCCGCTGATGTGAGCCGGGACGCCGTAAGCAAGCCGGACGGCCCAAGGCACAGTAAGTTGGTCGCGACCGCAACCGCGAAGGAGCCGCGCCGAAGTGACCGACGATCCGCGGAGCGACGGCGTCTCCAGCCAATACGATCGCTGGGAATACCCGCCCCCGATAACCGATCTGGCGGCGTGGACCAAGGCCCACTGGGACTGGTTCGACCCGTTCTGGGCGCACCGGGTGCTGTGGCCGAACCGGGAGTACGTACCGGACCTGGACATTCTCATCGCGGGTTGCGGCACCTTCCAGGCGGCCCTTTTCGCGTTCATGAACCGCGCCGCCAGGGTGGTCGGGATCGACGTCAGCCGGAAGGCGCTGGAGCACGAGCGGTACCTGAAAGACAAGCACGGCCTGGACAACTTGGAACTGCACCTGCTGCCCATCGAGGAGGTCGCGACGCTCTCGCGCGACTTCGACCTCATCGTGTCCAGCGGGGTCCTGCACCACATGGCGGATCCGCTGACCGGGCTCAAGGCTCTCGGCGGCTGCCTGCGCGCGGAGGGGGCACTGTGCGTCATGCTGTACGCGAAGTACGGGCGGATCGGCGTCGAGATGCTCGAATCGGCGTTCCGCGACCTCGGGCTGGGGCAGGACGACGCATCGGTCCACATGGTCAAAGAGGCGCTCGCGGTGCTGCCCGCGGATCACCCCGTCCGCCCGTACCTGAAGGGCACGCGCGATCTGGTGTCCGACGGCGCTTTGGTCGACACGTTCCTGCACAGTCGCCAGCGGAGCTACACCGTTGCGGAATGCCTGGACCTGGTCGGCGCCGCCGGATTGGCATTCCAGGGCTGGTTCCACAAGACGCCGTACTACCCGCACGACGTTGTCGCGCCGGCGAGCGGGTTCCAGGCGCTGCTGAACCAGCTGCCCGACGTCCAGCTGTGGTCGGTGATGGAACGCCTGCAGCCGGCGAATGCCACGCACTTCTTCATGGCCTGCCGCCCCGAACGCCCGAAAGAGCACTACGCGATCGATTTCTCGACGCCCGAGGCGCTCGATTATGTTCCGCTATTGCGGACGGCCTGCCTGCTCGCCGGGGACGATATCCATCTGCCGGGCAGCAAGCTGAAGCTCAACCCGGCCCAGTTGCCGTTCGTTCAGCAGGTCGACGGCCGCCGGACGATTCGGGAGATCATCGAGCACGTCGCCCGCCAGGGCGACGTCGGCCCCGAAACTGCCGAACTGGTAAGGGAATTCGGGCGAAAACTGTTCGAGTCGCTGTGGCGTCTCGACTTCCTGGCGATGGCGTTGCACACCGCTTAGGTGCTCCCGCCGTTCCGACTGTCGGCCTTCGCCGTCAGCAGGCCCTGCCGCAACGCGGCAATCGCGTGGGCGGCCCGGTTCGCCGCGACCGTATAGCCTTCCAGATCCGCTGCGCTTTCGGCGTTCTCGGCGAGGGTGCGGGACAGCCGCGCGGTGTCCTTCAGGTTGCGGATCGCCGCCCAGATCGCTTCTTCGAGTTCGTCGCCGTAGGCGACGAGCAGCGCCTGGGCCGTCCACGCGTGGCCGACCTGGCAGCGGTAGGCGTTGTCGCCAACCGACATCAGAGCTCCGTTGCAGCTCGGGCACGTGTATCCGGTCGGTGGGCCCAGGTCTTCCACGCCGACGGACGCGGCGAACTGGCTGTCCATCGCGATCTGATTCTCCAACTCGAGTCGCCCGTCGGGATCGGCCGCCGGCTCCTCGACGTTCCGGTCGGCGAGCCGCCCGAGCAGGCTGCCGATCTCCTTTGCCGCGGCCGTGTGATCGGCCAGGCCGGCCTTGATGGCGTTCTTCGGTAGGTCGGGAAACAGCGCGTCGCTCGGTTCCTGAACCACTGTGGCCCCTCCCTTGGACTTGATGGCGCGCAGTCCGGCCACGCCGTCGTCGAGCAGCCCCGACATCAGAACGCCGATCGCGCGTGGGCCATAGTCCAGCGCGACGGACCGGAACAGTGCGTCGATGCCGGGTCGGCGACCGCTCTCCCACGGTCCGTCCGACAGCGCCACCCGGTGGTCGCTGGCCAGCAGATGGTGGTTGGGCACGGCGGCGTAGATCCGGCCGGCCTCCAGCACCGCACCGCCGACCGCCGCGACCGCGGGCAGCGGGCCGCTTCGGTTGATGATCTGCGCCAGCAGGGACGGCGCTCCCGGGCTCATGTGGATGACGATCATGACCGCGAACGGAAAGTCCGGCGGCATCCCCGCCGCCAGTTCGCTCAACGCCTCGATGCCCCCGGCGGATGCGCCGATCGCCACCACGCCTTCAGCCGGCGTTGCCGTGCGACCCATAGCTCGACCTAGCCCTACCCTGTCGCGGTGACAGCCTTCAGATCCGTACCGCTCCAACACTGACCCCCCGCAAGGCCGCGCGCCAAGGGCCATAAGCCCTCTTCGCGGCGTCACCTTTCGCCGGGAAAGCCGTTGGCGCCGCGGGAATCCGGCGACCCGAGAACGCCGCGCGGCGGGGGTCGTGGGCCGCGGACCAAATTTTCGACCCGGCCCCCGAGGACCACGGAAACCGTCACTCATACACTGACCCCTCGTGGGCATGCTGTTTGGTCTTGCGCCGTGGATCGTCTATTGGGTGCTCGTCGGTAACGTCCCATTGCCGGCGGCCGCACTCGTCGGGCTGGCCGTCGCTGCCGTCGCACTGGCGATCGGGCACCTCACCGGCAAGCCGGAGCGGACGCTCGAAATCGGTTCCGCCGCAGTGTTTGTGGTGCTGACGGGGCTGACCTTCGCGCTCGGTGACCGGTTCTCCCACCGGTGGATACTCCCGCTGAGCATCGCCGGTTTCCTGGTGGTCGCGCTCGCCGGCACGCTGACGGGCAAGCCGTTCGTGCGCGCGTTCGCCGCCGCGGAGCAGCCCGCGGACGTGCGCACGACCGAGTTGTTCGCGCGGGCCGTCAACGTCCTGAGCTGGGTGTGGGTGGGAACCCTGGCCGTCATGACGGTGTCGTCGGCGATCCCGCCGCTCATCCGGGGCGATGCCACCATCCTGGACACCAGGACTCCGTTGTCGTACGCCTGCTACTGGCTCATTCCGTTCACGCTGTTCGGACTGGCGGCGCTGGCGTCGCGGGTGCTGCCCGAGCGGATGCTCGCCGGGATCGACGACGTGGCGCGGGAAACCTCGTTCGTCGCCTACGACGAGGCCACGATCGACGAGCTGTACTTCCTTGCCCAGGAGCACGCGAATCGGGAGGTCGGTCCTGGCAAGGAGGCCTACAACGTGAAGGTCGGGGGGATGGGCATCCCGTTGACGGGGGACGAGTCCCGCAAGTCGTGGCCCTCGACGTACAAGGTGCGCGACAAGCGGCGCTGACGGCGTGGGGGTGTTCCGCTACGTTGGGTTCCGGCGGGGCGGGCCCGGACCGGCCGCACGCGCTCCGCGTCGGGTTGCGGCCGACCAGGGAGCCCAAAGAGGAGTCGCGAATGAACGCGGTCAGCCCAGACGCCATCCGTGCGGAGACGATCACCATCACCGGTCACGGCGGCGACGAAATCGAGGCGTACCTGGCGACTCCGCTCGCCGAGGGCGCTCGCGGCGGGGTCGTGTGGATCCATCACATGCCCGGCTATGACCGCGAGACAAAGGAGTTCGTCCGGCGGCTCGCCGTCAGCGGCTTCCACGCCGTGGCCCCGAACCTCTATTCGCGTGAGGCGCCGGGCGCGTCGCCCGACGATGCGGCGGCGGCGGCGCGGGCGGCGGGCGGCGTGCCCGACGAGCGCCTGGTCGGCGACGTCGCGGGCGCGGTCGAGCACTTGCGCTCGTTGCCGGGCGCCAACGGCAGGTTCGGCGTGATCGGGCATTGCTCCGGCGGGCGGCACGCATACCTGGCGGCGTGTTCGCTGCCGTTCGATGCCGCGGTGGACTGCTATGGCGCCTTCATCGTCGAGGATCCGCCGGAGGGGATGCCCAAGGCCATGAAACCGATCCTGCAGCTGGCGCCGAACCTGAGTTGCCCGCTGCTGGGCCTGTTCGGGCTCGACGACCGATTCCCGGCGCCGGCCGCGGTCGCCGCGCTGGACGGCGAGCTGAACAGGCTGAACAAACCGCACGAGTTCCACTCCTACGAGGGCGCGGGCCACTCGTTCTTCTCCGTCGATCGGCCCGCCTACCGGCCCGAGGCGGCGGTCGACGGCTGGCGGCGCATCGACGACTTCTTCGCCACCCACCTGAAAGGCTAGGCCGCTCATGTGCACCTATCTCACCGAACACGTCGGAATCGACGGCAGCGGCAAGGGCGCCACGGGGTGGTTCGGCGCCAGCCGCGC
>NZ_LZJA01000072.1:0-18438 GCF_001666785.1 Mycobacterium sp. E3305
ACGAACACCGTCATGAACCCGATGCCGGCGACGATCATCGCCCAGATCCAGGGTTCCCAGTGCGCGGCCTGGCCCTGCTGCAAGCCGAACACGATCAGGAACATGCCCGCGCCGGACAACACGACGCCCACCACATCGAACCGGTGCGACTGCGTGGGCAGCACGGGGACCAGCCAGTAGGCCAGGGCCAGGCCGCGCACTGGGAACCCTGGATCTGGGCGATGATCGTCGCCGGCATCGGGTTCATGACGGTGTTCGTGTTCTGGCAGTCGATGAACACCGACGAGCCGCTGATCCCCCTGGTGATCTTCGGCGACCGCGACTTCGGGCTGTGCAACGTCGGTGTGGCCATCATCTCGTTCGCCGCCACCGCGATGATGCTGCCGTTGACGTTCTACGCGCAGGCCGTCTGCGGGCTCTCGCCGACGCGCTCGGCCCTGCTGATCGCGCCGATGGCGATCGCCAACGGTGTGTTTGCGCCCTTCGTCGGCAGGATGGTCGACCGCTACCATCCGCGCCCGGTCCTCGGTTTCGGCTTCTCGGTGCTGGCGATCGCGCTGACCTGGCTCACGTTCGAGATGTCGCCGCAGACGCCGATCTGGCGCCTGGTGTTGCCGTTCTTCGCGACCGGCGTCGGAATGGCGTTCGTGTGGTCGCCGCTCACCGCCACCGCGACGCGCAACCTGCCGCCGAGCCTGGCCGGCGCGGGCTCGGCCGTGTACAACTCCGTCCGCCAGCTCGGCGCGGTGCTCGGCAGCGCCGGCATGGCCGCGTTCATGACCGCGCGGATCGGCGCCGAGATGCCCGCGCAGCCGTCCCCCGGCGCCGGCGGCGAGGCGCCCGCGACGCTGCAACTGCCCGAGTTCCTGCGCGACCCGTTCTCGGCCGCCATGTCGCAGTCGGTCCTGTTGCCCGCGTTTATCGCGCTGTTCGGGATAGTGGCCGCGCTGTTCCTGGTCGGCTTCGCGCCGACCGCCATGGGTGGCCGGCCCGACGCGGGCGACGCGGTCGACGACGACTATGACGACGACGAGTACGTCGAATTCATCCTGCTCCGTGAACCCGAGGCCGCCCCCGCACCGGTCTCTCGGGTCGCCCGTCCGCGCCCGGCGCCCGCCGTGCGGCCAATCGGGTTCGCCCACAACGGCTCTCATGTCGACGAGCCCAAGGTTTTCCGTCCGGTCACCGGGTTGTCGGCGCGGGCCTACCCGCCCGCCCCGCGCACTCGGGCGACACCGCCGGGACGGCAGCAAAACGGCGCGCCGCGAGGGCAGCGGCACGGCCGCGATCCCGACGACGAGCCCACCGGCTACGGCCGCCACTCGTCCGGCAACTAGGCGATCGCCGCGCCGGTCTGGGTCAGCGCCAGGAACGCACCCAAGTCGACCAGGCCCGAGGGCGTGCCGGGCAGGTATTCGGTCAGCGATTCCGAGCGCACGATGACGGCCGCGTATTGGGCGCGGCTGATGGCGACGTTGAGCCGGTTCCTATTGAGCAGGAACGAGATTCCGCGTGGCACGGTGTCCGCGGTGGAGGCCGTCATCGAGATGAACACCACGGGCGCCTGCCCGCCCTGGAACTTGTCGACGGTGCCCACCCGGATTCCGTCGAGGCCCGCCGCGGTCAACCGCCGGCGCAGCAGCGCCACCTGGGCGTTGTAGGGCGCCAGCACCAACACATCGGCGGCGGTCAGGGGCCGGGTACCGCGCTCGTCGGTCCAGGCCGCGCCGAGCAGGCGGTCGATCTCGTCGACGACGGCGCCGGCCTCCTCTGGGCTCTCGGTCGAATTACCGTGGTGCTCAACGGTGATCGTCCGCACGCCGGGCCGGTAGCCGGCGAGGCGCCGGGCGGCGGTGCACTCGTGGGAGTGCAGCCTGCCCTCGTAGGACAGCGCGGACACCGCGCCGCACACCGCGGGGTGCATGCGGTACGAGCGGTCCAGGAAATACCCGCGCTCGTCGGGCAGTGTGCGCTGGCCCTCGACCAGCCAGTCGAGCGCCGAGGTGTCGACGGGGTCGGGATGGGTGCCCTGGCTGACCTGCGGCAGCTGCTGGGGATCGCCGAGCAGCAACAGGTTGGCGGCGGCCGGCGCCACGGCGACGGTGTTGGCCAAACAGAATTGGCCGGCCTCGTCGATCACCAGCAGGTCGAGGGCGCCCGGCGGCACCCGGGTCGCGTTCGCGAAATCCCATGCAGTGCCGCCCAGTACGCAGCCGGCGTTCTCGGCGATGAACGCGGCGTAGGCGCTGCTGTCGATCTCCTGCCAGCGCGGGGCGCCGTGGTCGTTGCGCTTCTTGGCGACCCGCTGCGCGTCCAGCCCGGCGTCGATGACACAGTCCAGCACGTTCTCCACCGTGGCATGCGATTGCGCGACGACGCCGATCCGCCAGCCATGGTCGGTGGCCAGGCGCTGGATCACGCGCGCGGCGGTGTGCGTCTTGCCGGTGCCGGGCGGCCCGTGCACCGCCAGGTACGACGAATCCAGGTCCATCAGCGCGGCGGTGATGTCGGCTGCGATGTCCGGGATGTCGGCGCCGCGGGGCAGCGCGGAGCCGCTACGCGTGCGGGGCGCGCGGCGCAGCAGGATGTCGACGACCGCGCTGCGGGGTAGCCCTGGCAGGCCGGCCGCCACCGCGGCGGCCGTGGACTCGATGGACTCCCGAAGCGCGGTCGTCGGAATCGGAGGGCCGGGGGTCAACGCGAACGGGAGTTGATGAAAGGGCTTGCCGTCGTTGCCCACTCGTTCGACGATGGTGACTTCGGTGGGCAGCGCCGGATCGTCGGCGGCTATCACCGTGGCGCGCCCGGCCGCCCGCCGGTCGGGATCGTCGGACATCCCCGATGGAGCCGGCGGGTCGTAGAGGGCAAAGACGTCGGTCGGCAGCTCGCCGCGGGCCAACTCGCCGCGCAGTCGCACCCGCCGCTGCGGCTTGCGCGCGCGGGGTGGCGTGTTCCAGTCCACGTTCACCGACGCGTGTTCCGCGACGAAGACGTCGGTGTTATCCGCCCATTCCTCCACGGGGAAGTTCAATCGGTCGAAGTGGGCCCACCAGAACGGCTTGTCCTCGCGCCGGTGGTAGCCGCGCGCCGCGGCCAGCAGCGCCACCGCGGTCTGCTCGGGGGTGCGCTCACCCGCTGTGGCGTCGCCGGTGAATGTCGCGAGCGTCACCGCCAGCGCGTCGCGGTCCTCGACGGTGTTGCCGCCACGGACGGGCTGGGCGCCGATCGGCACGACGCCGGATTCGTAGGCGCGCAGCATCAACCAGTTGCGCAGTTCCTGGGTGGAGCGGCAGTCGTAGAGGTTGTAGTCCTCGATCTCCTTGAGCACCGAGGCGGCGTCGTCGCCGCGTCCGTCGGCCCGCAGTTCGCAGTACCGGGCGTAGGAGGTGATCGAGCCTGCGGCCGTGGTGACGTCACCGGCGCGCAGCTGCGCCCCCATGTAGAGCGGCTCCAGCGCCTTGAGGCTGAATGACTCCGCGCCCACTCGAATGCTCTTGCGCACCAGGGGGTAGAGGTCGACCAGCGTTCCGCTGCGCAGTAGCTCGTCAACTTGGTCCTCGCCGACGCCGTAGCGGCCGGCGAGCCGCAGCAACGCGGTCTTCTCATACGGGGCGTAGTGGTAGATGTGCATGTTGGGCCTGCGTTTGCGGCGTTTGGCCACCATCGCCAGGAAGTCGGTCAGGGCCTTGCGTTCCTCCGCCCGGTTGTGCGCCCACAACGGCCGAAACGCGCCGGCGGGCCCGGCCTCCAGGACGCCGAACAGGTATTCCAGGCCCCACTCCTTGCCGTCGACGGTCCACAGCGGGTCGCCCTCGAAGTCGAAGAACAGGTCGCCCGGATCCGGTTCGGGCAGCAGCGTCAGCGGCTGGGGGTCGACGATCTCGAACTGCGGCGTGCCGGTCTCGCGTTGGCGGACTTGGAGTCTCGCCTGGGCGGTCAGCTTGCCGACCGCGCCCGGCGCCAGCTCCGGCACGGGACCAAAGTGCTGGGCCAGCTCGGACACCGTGGTGACGCCGGCGTCGATCAGCTTGTCCCGCTGGGTCACTCGCATGCCGGCGACCAGCAGCAGGTCGTCGGTGGCACGCAACTGTTCCGTGCACAACGGGCACCGCAAACACGCGCCCACACCCTCGTCGTCCCACCGGACCGCGGCTCCCCCCGCGTGGTGCTCGTCGAGGAGCAGCTGCAATCGTGCGCGCTGCGAACGGTAAACGGGGATCAGGTCATGGACCCGGTAGCGCGCCACCGTCCCGTCGCCCAGGTGCAGTTCCGCCTCGGGCGCCACCGCGACGCCCGAGGCGGCCAGCGCGTCGGCGTAGGCGGCGAGTTGCAGCAGCGCGGTGACCTTCGCCGAGCGGGCCAGCTTGGTGTCGATGACCCGGTACTGCTCCCCTTCTCGCACCAGAAAGTCGGCGAATCCGACGAAGCGGCCGTCGAACATGGCGGCCTGATAGACCGCGGGCGCGCCGCCGGCGACTGCGCGTCGCGTCGCCTCGGCCGCCGCCGCGAGGCCCGCGGGCGTGTAGGCCGGGCGGCCGATGACCGCGACGCCATCGCCGAACTCGTCGCGCAGCCGGTCCAGTTCGCGCCGCTCGTGTTCCGTCCCGAGGGTGGCGGTCCGGGCGAGGAGGTCGTCCTCGACGGTGGCGGCCGGCGCCCAGCCGAGCCGCGCGTCGAAATCCCGCAACAACGCGTACTCGCAGCGGGCGGCGGCCGCGAGGTCCGAGGCGCTGTAGACGATGCTGTCGCCGGTGACGAACACAGCAGCAACTGTAGGTGAGGGGACCGACGAAAAGGCGGCTCCGCCTAGTGCCCCGGGGCGTTGCCGATCAGCTCCACTCCGTTGCCGTTCCAGTGGAACCGCACATCGGTGTTCAAGCCGTTGATGCCGCTGGGGTAGGTCAGCGCGACCGTGTCGCCGGTGGTCTGCGCCGGGTCGACGCCGTTGAACCCGTAGGTGTCGGGCACCCCTTGCGGGATGAATTGCCCGAGATGGAACAGGACCGCCCGGGTGGTGGGATTGACGGCGTTGGTGTTGGCCTTGATGATCACCGCCGACAGCTGGGCGCACTGGTTGTAGTTGCCGGCCAGTGGCTCCGGGTTCCAGGGTTGCTGGCTGCGCGGGTCGCGCGGCAGCTCGGAGACCACCTTGGCGATGGTGGGTGAGGCGAGGTTGACCGCGCACGGGTCGGCGGGCGGGGCGCTGCCGCCGGGCGGCGCGGCGGCGCCGGACGGCTGGGCCGGGGCCGTGATGGACGGGGTCTCGGTCGTCGTCGCGGCCTGCGGCGTCTTGGCGACCGTGGAGTCTCCCGAACCACAGCCGGTCAAGGTGATGGCGATCAACGCGACAGCGGCCGAGCCGGTCAGTGGCTCGGTACGGCGGGGTAGCGACCACACATCGGGCACCGTACCGTCATCGCGCGTTCGGGTGTGACAGGCGTGGCCGGGCCCAGCGCGGCTGTGCTCATGATCACGGGACCGCAGCGCTGAAGTCTGACGATCTGGCCACGGCCACTAGACTCCATGGACGATGACCCACCCGGACGGCTCGCCTGAGGCTGCCTCGACTACGTTTGCCGACCTGCAGATCCATCCCTCCGTCTTGCGGGCGATCGCCGACGTCGGCTACGAGTCACCCACCGGCATTCAGGCCGCGACGATCCCGGCGCTGATGGCGGGCTCGGACGTCGTCGGGCTGGCGCAGACCGGCACCGGCAAGACGGCGGCGTTCGCCATCCCGATCCTGTCCAGGATCGACGTCACCAGCACCGCGACGCAGGCACTGGTGCTGGCGCCGACGCGGGAGCTGGCGCTGCAGGTGGCCGAGGCGTTCAGCCGCTACGGGGCCCATCTGCCGAAGATCAACGTGCTGCCGATCTACGGCGGCTCGTCCTACACCGTGCAGCTCGCCGGGCTGCGGCGCGGCGCCCAGGTGGTCGTCGGCACCCCCGGCCGGGTCATCGACCACCTCGAGCGGGGGACACTGGACCTGTCGCGGGTCGACTACCTGGTGCTCGACGAGGCCGACGAGATGCTCACCATGGGCTTCGCCGAAGACGTCGAACGGATCCTCTCCGAAACCCCGGAGTACAAACAGGTCGCCCTGTTCTCCGCGACCATGCCACCGGCGATCCGCAAGCTGACCACCAAGTACCTGCACGATCCGCTCGAGGTCACCACCAAGGCCAAAACCGCTACCGCGGAGAACATTTCGCAGCGCTATATCCAGGTCGCGGGTCCGCGCAAGATGGACGCGCTGACCCGGGTGCTGGAAGTAGAGCCGTTCGAGGCGATGATCGTCTTCGTTCGCACCAAGCAGGCCACCGAGGAAGTCGCGGAAAAGCTTAGGGCCCGAGGGTTTTCCGCGGCCGCCATCAACGGCGACATCCCACAGGGCCAGCGGGAGCGGACTGTCGCCGCGCTGAAGGACGGCGGCATCGACATCCTGGTCGCCACCGACGTGGCCGCCCGCGGGCTCGACGTGGAGCGCATCTCGCACGTGCTCAACTACGACATCCCGCACGACACCGAGTCCTACGTGCATCGCATCGGCCGCACCGGCCGGGCCGGGCGGTCGGGAACCGCACTGCTCTTCGTATCGCCGCGGGAGCGCCACCTGCTCAAGGCGATCGAAAAGGCAACGCGGCAAACGCTTACCGAGTCGGAGCTGCCCACCGTCGAGGACGTCAACGCCCAGCGGGTGGCGAAGTTCGCCGACTCCATCACCGACGCGCTGGGCCGTCCTGGCATCGACCTCTTCCGCAAGCTGGTCGAGGACTACGAACGCGAGCACGACGTCCCGCTGGCCGACATAGCGGCGGCGCTGGCGCTGCAGGCCCGCGACGGCGAGGAGTTCCTGATGGCGCCCGAGCCGCCACGCGAGCGGCGCGAGCGGCACACCGAACGCCGCGAGCGTCCCGAAAGGCCCAGGCAGGACCGGTCGTTCGCCACCTATCGGATCGCGGTGGGCAAGCGGCACAAGATCGGCCCTGGCGCGATCGTCGGCGCCATCGCCAACGAAGGCGGCCTGCATCGCAGCGATTTCGGCCACATCGCCATCGGCCCGGACTTCTCCTTGGTGGAGCTGCCGGCCAAGCTGCCCAAGTCGACGCTGAAAAAACTTGAGCACACCCGCATTTCGGGGGTGCTGATCAACCTTCAACCGGACCGGTCGGCGACCAAGCCCCGCGGCCGTGACGGACAGAAGCCCCGCAGGAAATACCCGGGATGACCCTGTCGGAAGAACAGGACGCCCAGGGCGGACTCGAACAGACCGCCCACGTCGACCGGGTGGCGTCGCTGACCGGAATCCGGGCCGTGGCGGCCCTGCTCGTCGTCGGCACCCACGCGGCCTACACCACCGGCAAGTACACCCACGGTTATTGGGGCCTGGTCGGCTCCCGGCTGGAGATCGGTGTGCCGATCTTCTTCGTGCTGTCCGGGTTTCTGCTGTTCCGCCCGTGGTTGAAATCCGCCGCCACCGGCGGGCCGCCCCCGTCGCTGAGTCGCTATGCGTGGCACCGGGTCCGGCGCATCATGCCCGCCTACGTCGTCACCGTGCTGTTCGCCTACGTGCTGTATCACTTCCGCGAGGCGGGACCCAACCCCGGGCACACGTGGCTCGGGCTGGCGCGCAACCTGACGCTGACGCAGATCTACTGCAACGGCTACCTGGGCAAGTACCTGCACCAGGGGCTGACCCAGATGTGGAGCCTCGCGGTGGAAGCGTCCTTCTATGTGCTGCTCCCGCTGCTGGCCTACGTGCTGTTGGTGCTCGTCTGCCGCCGGCGCTGGCAGCCGAGACTGCTGCTGGCGGCGCTGATCGGGCTGACGTTGATCAGCCCCGCCTGGCTCGTGCTCGTGCACACCGATCACTGGTTTCCCGACGGCGCGCGGCTGTGGTTGCCGACCTATCTGGCCTGGTTTCTCGCCGGAATGCTGTTGGCCGTTCTGCAGGCGATGGGGGTGCGGGGGTACGCGTTTGTGGCCATCCCGCTGGCCGTCGTCTGCTATTTCATCGTCTCCACTCCCATCGCCGGCGCGCCCACCACGTCGCCGGCCACCCTGAGCGAGGCCCTGTTCAAGACCTGTTTCTACGCCGTGATCGCCGCCCTCGCGGTGGCGCCGCTGGCCCTGGGGGATCGGGGTTGGTACTGGCGCCTGCTGGCGACGCGGCCGATGGTGTGGCTGGGGGAGATCTCCTACGAGATCTTCCTGATCCACCTGATCACCATGGAATTCGCGATGGTCTACATCGTTCGCGCCCACGTCTACACCGGCTCGATGCTGAACCTGTTCCTCGCGACGATGGTGGTGACGATTCCGTTGGCCTGGCTGCTGCATCGGTTCACCCGCGTGCGGACCTGAGCCGACGCGGCGCGGCCATGCCGGCTTGTCGCTATGAGGCGGGCAGTTCGGGCATTCCTTCCGGCCGGGGACCGGAGCGGCGGGCGTGACGATTTTGGGGTGCGCCTATCCCCGGGCGGAGACCGGCGTGACGATCGGGACGAGGAACTCCTCGATCATCGCCTTCTCGTCGGCGTCGTCTCGACCCGGGAACTGCAGCAGCGACGCGATCACCCGCACCACCCAGCGCGCCCGGCGCTCCACGATGGCGGGGTCCACGGGCCCGAGCGAGCCGACGAACGCGGCGGCCAGCGCGGTGATCACCTCGGACTGCGCGGCGACCTCGGCGCCGATCGGTGGCCGGCTGACGGCGAACCACGACGCCAGCGCGCGGCTGCCGCGAACCATCCGCAGCGTGGCGGTGATGCTCGCGACCAGCCGCTCCCGGGGGTCCTCGATGCCGCCGATCTGCTCCTTGATCTCGCGGCTCAGCCGGCGTGTCTCGCGGTGCACGTATGCGGTGCGCAGCGCCTCCCGGTTCTCGAAGTACCGGTACAGCGTGGCACGGGAACACCCTGCGGCCCTGGCGATCTCGTTCATGCCGATCGAAGCCTGGTCGCGTTCGGTGTAGAGCCGCTCCGCCGCGTCGAGGATCCGGTCCGCGGCGGCCTCGCTGCGGTGCGCGCCCAGCCAGTCGTTCGGCATCAGGACTTCACCCGAATCGGCACGGACAGCGGACGCCGCACGTAACTGCCGCCCGACCAGACGATCGCGGACTCGTCCACCTCGAAATCCGGGCAGCGGGTGAGCAATTCGGTGAGGGCTACCCGTGATTGCATCCGGGCCGCCGCCGCGCCCAGGCAGTGGTGCGCGCCGTGGCTGAAGGTCAGGATGTTGCGCGGGCGGCGGGTCACGTCGAGCTCGCCCGCGTCCGGACCGTATTGACGCTCGTCCCGGTTGGCCGACCCATACAACAGCAACACCTTGCGGCCGGCGGGGATGGTGGTGTCGCCGATCGTCACGTCGTGGGTGGTCGTGCGGGCCAGCCCCTGCACCGGCGAGGTCAGCCGCAGCAGCTCTTCCACCGCGTCGGGGATCAGGCCCAGATCCTCGACGAGAAGCCGTCGCTGGTCGGGCCGCTGATGCAGCAAAGGCATTGAGCCGCCCAGCATTCCGGTGGTGGTGTCGTTGCCCCCGGTCACCATGGTGAACGTGAACGCCAGCACCGACAGCGTGCCGGCGATGTCGCCGTCGGCGCCCACCCCGGCCGCCACCAGGTGCGAGATGGTGTCGTCCCCGGGCTCGCTGCGACGGCGCTCGATCAGGTGAGTGAAGTAGGCCATCATCGACCCGACCGCGTCGCCGACCGTATCCAGCGCCCCGGCCACGCCGCCTTCGGCGGTGTTGGCCGCGACGATCACGTCCGTCCACCAGTCGAATTGCGCCCGATCCGCTTCGGGCACACCGAGGTAGTGGGCGACCACCATCGAGGGCAGCGGCTTGAACAGCTCGGTGACGATGTCGCCACCCCCGGCGGCGCGCAACCCCTCGATGCGCTCCACCACGAACTCGCGGACCTTCGGTTCAACGGCCTCGACCTGTCGCGGCGTAAACCCACGCGACACCAGCTTGCGAAACTCCGTGTGCACCGGCGGATCCTGCATCACGAACGGCGGATTGTCCTGCAGCCCGATCATTTCCAGATCGCCGTAGTTGACCGTCAACCCTTGCGCGGAGGAGAAGGTCTCGTGATCACGCGCGGCGGCCCACACATCCGCGTGCCGGGACAGCACGTAATAGTCGTGCTCGGGCCGTTTGGCCGGGACGACATGGTGCACCGGATCGTGGTCGCGCAGCGCCCGGTACATCGGCCAGGGCTCCGGCCAGGTGTCCGCGGTGGCCAGCTCGAACGTGACCGGCGCGTGGTGAGACATAACCGCAGCCATGTCTCATTCGTACGACAATTGCACGGCGATGTCAACCACCCCCGGCCAGCGGGGCGTTGGACGCCGAGCGCCCCGCGCGCCGGGCGATGAGCGGAGAAACTAGATGCCCGCGCCGGGGTTGAGGATGCCCTGCGGGTCCAGCGCCTGCTTGATGCGCCGGTTGAGCTCCATCACCTCGGGCCCGAGGTAGCCGGCCAGCCACGGCCGCTTCAACCGGCCGACGCCGTGCTCGCCGGTGATCGTGCCGCCGAGCCCGACGGCGAGGTCCATGATCTCGCCGAAGGCCAGGTGGGCCCGCTCGGTCATCGCGGCATCCGCGGGGTCGTACACGATCAGCGGGTGGGTGTTGCCGTCGCCGGCGTGGGCGATGACCGAGATCGTCAGGTCGCGCTCGGCCGCGATGTCCGCGATGCCGGTGACCAACCGGCCCAACGCCGGCAGGGGCACCCCGACATCCTCGAGCAGTAGCGACCCCTTCGCTTCCACCGCGGGAATGCAGAACCGGCGGGCGGCGACGAACGCCTCGCCCTCGTCGGGATCGTCGGTCGAAAACACCTCCGCCGCACCGCATTCCGCGAACACCGCGGCCATCACCGATGCGTCCTCGCTGCCCGCGCGCCCCCGCTCGTCGGAGCCGGCCACCAGCATGGCGGTCGCGCCGCGATCCAGGTCCATGCGCAGGGTGTCCTCGACGGCGTTGATCGCCACCGAATCCATGAACTCCAGCATCGAGGGGCGCAGCCGCGCGGTGACGCCCAGAACCGCCTCGACGGCCGCCTCGACCGTCGCGAAAGAGGCCACCACGATGCTGGACGCGTTCTGCTTGGGCACCAACCGCAGCGTGACCTCGGTGACGACGCCCAGGGTGCCCTCGCTGCCGACGAAGAGTTTCGTCAGCGAGAGCCCCGCGACGTCCTTGAGTCGCGGGCCACCGAGCCGCACCGCCGTGCCGTCGGCCAGCACCACCTGCATGCCCAGCACATAGTCGGTGGTGACGCCGTACTTGACGCAACACAGCCCACCGGCGTTGGTGGCGATGTTGCCGCCGATGCTGCAGATCTCGAACGACGACGGATCGGGCGGGTACCACAGGCCGTGCTCGGCGGCGGCCTTCTTGACCTCGGCGTTGAACAGGCCGGGCTGACATACCGCGGTGCGGGTCACCGGGTCGACGGTGATGTCGCGCATCTTCTCCGTCGACAGCACGATGCCGTTGTCCAGCGCCGTCGCCCCGCCGGACAGGCCGCTGCCGGCCCCGCGGGTCACCACCGGGATCCCGTGCCCGCACGCCCAGCGCAACACGGTCTGCACGTCCTCGGTGCGGCGCGGGCGAACCACGGCCAACGGTTTGCCGGCCGACGGGTCGAACGCGCGGTCCTGCCGGTAGCCCTCGGTGACGGTCGGGTCGGTGACGACCATGCCGTCGGGCAGGCCGGCGATCAGCTCGGCCAGGAGGTCAGCACTCACGACCCGATCCTACGGTCCCATCCGCGCTGTACAGTGGAGCGATTCTTGTGAAAGGTCGGGTCCAAGTGTTCGGACGCAGAGATCTCAGCAAAGTCGGCACCCGCGCGTTCGCGGACGTCCTGGCCGCCGAGCAGTCGGCGATCTCGGTCACGGTCGGCAACCCGAACCTGGTCAACAACACCGAGGTTCGCTGGAAGCTGCTGCTGCGGGTCACGCCCGAGGGCGAAGCGCCGTTCGACGCCAGCGTCACCGCACTGCTACCCCAGCTGAGCCCGCCGCGGCCGGGCCTGAGGCTGACGGTGCTGTACGACCCGAAGGACCACAGCCGCGTGCAGCTCGACCACCGGCCGGCCGCCACCGCCGACGCGGCCATCGACGCCGTGACCGCCACCCGCCCCGACCTGGCGGGCGCCCAGGTGATGGGAATGCCGATGACCGATGTCATCCGGCGCGCCATCTCGGATCCGACCGCCTTCCGGGAGGAGATGATGCGCCGCGGAGCCGAGATGCAGCAGCAGGCGTTCGGCGCGGCGATGCCGGCGCCCGCGGCGCAAGCCCGGCAAGACCCGATCGAGCGGCTCGAGCGGCTGGCCGCGCTGAAGGAGCGCGGCCTGCTCACCGACGAGGAATTCGAGCAGCAGAAGCGCAAGATCCTCGGCGAGTGAATCACGGCGGCGACGGCGGACTCGCCTCCAACTCCGGCGCGCGGTCCAGGTCCCGCAGCGACGGCAGCCTCGAGGCCACCAGCCCGATCGCCAGGATCGGTACCGCCAGCGCCAGGAACGTGACCTGCAGCCCGGCGGCGTCGGTGAGCGGGCCGGCCACCAGCAGGCCCAACGGCCCGGCCGCGTAGGTCAGCCCCGCCATCACCCCGACCACGCGGCCGCGCAGGTGATGCGGTGCCCGGGTCTGCATGACGTAGTTGTAGATGGGCTGGATCGGCCCGTACACCAGGCCGGTCACCCCGCAGAGCACCAGGATCACCGGCAGCGGCGGCAGGAAGGCGATGCCGATCGTCGCGGCGCCGAAGGTGAGGGTCGCCGTCAGCACCGCCGTACGCCGGCGGGTGTATCTCGACAGCGCCGCGTAGCCGAGCGCGCCCGCCACGCCGCCGATCGCGAGCGCCATCAACGCCCAACCCAGCTGCACGGGCTGGTGCCGGTCGGCGAAATACTTTGGGAACAGCACGCTTTCCATCGGCAGGTAGAGCGCGGTCACGGCCAGGTCGATCAGACCGAGCGTCCGCAGCACCCGCAGCCTCCACACGAACCGCAGACCCTCAGCGATCCCGGACACCAGGCCGTCCGGGCGGGTCGCGTGGTGCGGCTTTCCGGCGCCCTCGAGCCGCAGCGCGCCAATCGCCAAGAGCGACAACCCGAAACACCCCGCCGTGAACCACATGGTGTTGATGCCGCCAACCGTCGCGATCATCAGGCCGCCGATCCCCGGCCCCACCATGAACCCGAGATTGAGCACGGCCTCGTAGATGCTGTTGGTGCGGTCCAATGACCAGCCCGCCCGGGCGGCCGCCTCCGGCAGCATCGACTGGCGTGCCGTCGTCCCGGCCGGGTCGAAGGCCGCCGCGCAGAACCCCAGCACCGCCAGTTCCGCGACGTTGATCGCGTCGGCCCCCAGCAGCAAGGCGGTCAGCGGAACGGCGGCCACCGCCGCGCAGGACAGCGAGTCGGAGACCAGCGACACGCGGCGGCGGCCCACCAGGTCGACGGCGGTGCCGGCGACCAGCGTGGAAAGCACCAGCGGCAGGGTCATCGCGGCGGCCACGACGGACGCGTCCCTGGCGCGGTCGTGGTGCTGCAACGCCAGCCAGGGGAACGCGATGATCGAGATGCCGGTGCCCGTCGTCGCCAGCAGCGTGGCGGACATGATCAGAAGTGCCGGGCCGCGGCTCGTGTGGCTCATGGGTATCCCGGGGAGAATGTAGCCGCTGATCCGCGGCCCGACCACCGAATATCCGGGGGGTTCGGCGGTCGCGCACCGGCTGACTGCAGGATGTTGATGTGCTCGTCCACCCACGTACCGGCCAGGCGTTCGATTCTCCAGTGGTTCCCGGCACCGGTTGGCCGGGGGACCCGGCGACCCCGCAGACCCCGGTGGCCGCCGACCCCACGCAGGTCGCCGCGCTGGCTCCCCGGGCCCCGTCGATCCCCGAACTCGACGCCTTGATCAGCGTCTGCCGCGCGTGCCCCCGGCTGGTCGACTGGCGCGAGGACGTCGCCGCCCTGAAGCGCCGCGCCTTCGCCGACCAGCCGTATTGGGGCCGGCCCGTGCCGGGCTGGGGCTCGGAACGGCCCCGGCTGCTGATCGTCGGGTTGGCGCCCGCGGCGCACGGCGCCAACCGGACCGGGCGCATGTTCACCGGCGACCGGTCCGGCGATCAGCTGTACGCGGCGCTACACCGGGCCGGGCTGGTGAACCAGCCGACCAGCGTGGATGCCGCGGATGGGTTGCGGGCCAACGGGGTTCGGATCGCTGCGCCGGTGCGGTGCGCTCCGCCGGCCAACGCCCCGACGCCCGCGGAACGGGACACCTGCTGGCCCTGGCTGGAAGCCGAATGGCGGCTGGTGTCCGAGCACGTGCGCGTGATCGTGGCTCTGGGCGGGTTCGCGTGGCAAATCGCGCTGCGGTTGCCGGGCGCGTCCGCGATGCGCAAGCCGCGGTTCGGCCACGGGGTCGTGGCGCAATTCGCGCCCGGTGTGCGGTTACTCGGCTGTTACCACCCGAGCCAGCAAAACATGTTTACCGGTAGGTTGACACCAGCGATGCTCGACGACGTTTTCCGGGATGCGAAAAGGCTGGCAGGGATTAAGTGACTGACGTTCTGATTTCCGGCGCCAGCGTGGCCGGTGCGACGGCGGCTTATTGGCTTGGACGGCACGGCTATTCGGTCACCGTGGTGGAGCGCCACCCCGGCCCGCGACCGGGCGGCCAGGCGATCGACGTGCGCGGGCCGGCGCTGGGAGTGCTGGAACGCATGGGGCTGCTGGCCGCCGCTCAGAAGCGGAGGACGCAAATTCGCGGCGCTTCCGTCGTCGACAGCGACGGCAACGAGCTGTCGCGCGACACCGAGGCGACACCCACCGGCGGCCCCATCGACAGCCCCGACATCGAGCTGCTGCGCGACGACCTGGTCGAATTGCTTTACGGCGCAAGCCAATGGACGTCCGAGTACATTTTCGACGACACCATCACCGGCTTGGACGACGACGGCGCGGCCGTCAACGTGACCTTCGAACGTGCCCCCGCGCGCAGCTTCGACCTGGTCGTCGGGGCGGACGGACTGCACTCCAACGTGCGCCGGTTGGTGTTCGGCCCCGAGGAACAGTTCATCGAGCGCCTGGGCACCCACGCGGCGATCTTCACCGTCCCCAACTTCCTGGAACTCGACTACTGGCAGACCTGGCACTACGGGGACTCCACCATGGCGGGGGTCTACAGCGCCCGCAACAACGCCGAGGCCCGGGCCATGCTCGGTTTCATGGAAACCGATCTGCGGATCGACTACCGGGACACCGAGGCGCAGTTCGCCGAGCTGGAACGGCGGATGGCCGGCGACGGCTGGGTGCGTCCCCAGTTGCTCGAGTACATGCGCAGCGCACCGGACTTCTACTTCGACGAGATGTCGCAGATCAAGATGGACCGCTGGTCGAAGGGCAGGGTCGCGCTGGTCGGCGACGCCGGATATTGCTGCTCGCCGCTCTCGGGCCAGGGCACCAGCGTCGCGTTGCTGGGCGCCTACATCCTGGCCGGCGAGCTCGCCGCCGCGGGTGATGACTACGAACTCGGCTTCGCCAACTACCACAAGGAGTTCAACGACTACGTCAAGCGCAACCAATGGCTGGTCGTCGACAACATCCCGGGCGGGGCGCCCATTCCGCAGGAGGTCTTCGACCGCATCGTCAGCTCGATCACCCTCAAGGACTACTGACAGTCCTTCGGCCGAGCAGACGCAAAGTCGCCCGCCACGCCGGGCGGGCGTGCGATTTTGTGTCTGCTCGCGAGGAGGCCGGGAACGTTCGTGGGCCGGAAGGCGTTGACGCGAACGTGCGTCTTTCCGTCCTCGACCTGGTCCCGGTGCGCACCGACCAGACGACCCGTGATGCGCTGGCGGCCACCGTGCAGCTGGCCCAGGCCGCGGATCGGCTGGGTTTCACGCGCTATTGGGTCGCCGAGCACCACAACATGCCGTCCGTGGGCGCCACCAGCCCGCCGGTCCTGATCGCCTACCTGGCCGCGCAAACCACGCAGCTGCGCCTCGGGTCCGGCGGCGTGATGCTGCCCAATCACGCGCCCCTGGCGGTGGCCGAGCAGTTCGCGCTGCTGGAAGCCGCCGCCCCCGGCCGCATCGACCTCGGCATCGGCCGAGCGCCCGGATCCGATCCGGTGACCTCCTACGCGCTGCGTGGTAGCCGCGGCGACGAGGACATCGAAAACTTCCCGGAATACCTCGACGACGTGGCGGCGCTGATGAGCGCGCGCGGCGTCGTGGTGCCGCTGCGCTCGGGGGACTACCGGCTCAAGGCCACCCCGGCCGCGGCCGGCGAACCACGCCTGTGGCTGCTGGGGTCGTCGATGTACTCGGCGCACCTGGCCGCCGCCAAGGGGCTGCCGTACGTGTTCGCACACCACTTCTCCGGCCAGGGAACCGAGGAGGCGCTCGAGGTGTACCGCTCGAGGTTCAGGCCGAGCAAGCTCACGCCCGAGCCGGTGACGTTCCTGACGGTGAACGCCGCCGTGGCCGAAACCCACGACGAGGCAACGGCATTGATGCTGCCCAACCTGCAGATGATGGCAAAGCTGCGCACCGGGCAGCCCCTGGGCCCGGTGCCGCTCGTCGAGGAGGCCGAAGGCGCCGAGCTGACGCCGCAACAGCGGCTCATCGTGGACAGTGGGCTGCGCCGGGCGGTCCTCGGTACGCCGGCCGAGGCCGCCGAACAGCTGCGGGCGCTGGCGCAACGGTTCGACGTCGACGAGGTGATGGTCCACCCGGTCGCATCGGCCCACCGAGGCACCGACCCGGCTACCGCGCCGGCGCGGGTCGCGACGCTGGAATTGCTGGCCAAGGAGTTGTTCTAGCTCCTCAGTCCGTCACGCCCGACCGCTCGGAGTCGACCGGTCCCGCGATGGCGCTCCTGTTGGTGATCCAGCGCCGCAGTTCGTCCGGCGGCAACGGCGGGCTGTGCACGAAGCCCTGGGTGATGGTGCAGCCGCAACCGCGCAGCGCGCTCAGGGTCAGCTCGTCCTCCACCCCCTCGGCGACGAGGTCGGCGCCCAGATTCTGCGCCAGGTCCACGGTGGACTGGACGATGGCCACCGACCGGGGGTCCTGGGCCAGGCGCGCGACGAATCGCCGGTCGAGCTTCAACTCGTCGACCGTCACATCCTGCAGGCGGGCCAGCGACGACCACCCGGTGCCGTAATCGTCCAGCGAGATCCGAACGCCCAGCAGCCGCAGGGCGGCGACGGTGTCGCGGGACCGCTCGGAGTCGACGAGTGCGCTCTCGGTGATCTCGACGATCAGCGCCTCGGGAGGCAAGCCGTGGTTCCGCAGCAGCCGCTCGATGGTGACCGCGAGGTCGAGGTCGAGCAGGTTCGCCGTCGACAGGTTCACCGCGACTGTCAGCGGGATGCCCTGCTCGCGCCAGGACCGAATCTGCTCGAGCGTCAGGTTGATCGTGCGATGGGCCACCGCGCGCATCAAACCGGCGCGCTCCGCGGCGGGCAGGAACGCCTCCGGCAGCAGCAGCCCGCGGGTGGGATGCTGCCAGCGCAGCAGCGCCTCCACACTGTGGACGCTGTCGTTCGCGTTGACCTTGGGCTGATAGTGCAGCGTGAACTGGTCGCCGTCGTTCAGCGCGGCGCGCAGCTCCCGCACCAGGTTGGGATCGTGGTCGCGATCGGCCTCGTAGGCCGACTCGTACACCGCGATCCTGCTGACGGCCGACTTGGCGTGCGGGACCGCCGCCTCGGCGCGATTCAACAGCTCCTGGGGGTGGTCGCAGTGGTCGGGGTAGAGGGCGATGGCGATGCAGGCGTCGATCTCCACGCTGATCGCATCGAGTTCGAACGGGATGCTCATGCCTTCGAGCAACCGGCCCGCCTGGGCGCGCGCCGCGACCAGGTCGGATCCGTCGCCGAGGAGGATGGCGAATTCCTCGTCACTCACGCGCGCCAGCAGATCGTCGCGACGCACGTTGCGCGCGAGGCGGTTTGCGACGCGCCACAGCAGCTCATCGCCGAAGTGCCTGCCGACCGAGTCGTTGATCTCCCGCAGCTTGTGCAGGTGCAGCAACAGCAGCGCACGCCGCGATGACGCCCGCCCCGACGACGCCGAAGCCGACAGCGCGGTCAGGGCCGTCGCCAGGGACCGCCGATTGGGCAGCGTGGTCAATTCGTCGGTCATGGCTTGCTTGTGGCTCTCGGCCAGCATGCTGACGTCCCGGAAGCTCACCGAGAACCGCGCGGCGACCGCGACGAGGCTCAGCGCCGCGAGCGTCGAAGCGAGCCGTGAGTTGTGCCCCAGGATGGCGACGCCGAGCGCCACGACGGTGCACGTCACCGGCACCGCGTAGGAGCCGAGTCCGCGCCGCGCGGCCGGTATCGCCGACGACGACCGGGCCCAACTGGCCATCGCCACCAGCAGCGACGACGCCGGCCAGAG
>NZ_LZJA01000073.1:0-47227 GCF_001666785.1 Mycobacterium sp. E3305
GCGATCGAAGACCTGGTGACCGCTGTTCCCCAGGGGCGCAAGTGGTTTCAGCTTTACATGTGGCGCGACCGCGACCGCTCGATGGCGCTGGTGAAGCGCGCGGCCGACGCGGGGTTCGACACCCTGCTGGCCACCGTCGACGTCCCGGTCGCGGTCGCGCCACATGTAAAGCTGAAACCACTTGCGCCCCTGGGGAACAGCGGTCACCAGGTCTTCGATCGCCGTGGTGCCCAGCGTGGAGAGCGAGAACGGGATCCCCGCCCGCGCGGCCGCCCGGGCGCCTGCGATCTCGCCCTCGGTGTGCATCAGCCGGGTGAATCCGGTGGGCGCGATGCCGAACGGCAGCACGACCGGTTGACCGAGGACGTTCCATCCGGCGGTCACATTGGAGACGTCGCGCAGGATGGTCGGGTGAAACTCGATGTCGCGGAAAGCCTGTCGGGCCCGCGCGATGGACAGCTCGTCGTCGGCGGCCCCGTCGGTGTAGTCGAATGCCGCCTTGGGCGTGCGCCGTTTGGCGATGCGTCGCAGATCGTAAATGGTGTACGCGGCGTCGAGGCGGCGCTTGGTCGCGTCGAACTGCGGACGCTTGAACTTGATCAGCGGCGCGAGGTCGCGCACCTTGGGCACTCGTCGTCGGACGGCCTTCCGTCTTTTCAATTCCACAGTGTGCAACCGTAGTCACATGGAACCGGAGAGCGACCCCTTCGACCTCCAGCGCTTCATCGACGCGCAGGCCCCGGTGTACCGCAACGTGGTCGAAGAGCTGCGGTCCGGGCGGAAACGCAGCCACTGGATGTGGTTCGTCTTCCCGCAGTTGCGCGGTCTGGGCGGCAGCCCCACCGCGGTGCACTACGGCATCTCGTCGCTCGACGAGGCCCGCGCGTACCTGCGCCACGATCTGCTCGGGCCGCGACTGCGCGAATGCGCGCGGCTGGTCAACGAGGTGCAGGGCCGATCGGTCGGCGACATTTTCGGCTCGCCCGACGACCTCAAACTTCGCTCGTCGATGACGCTGTTCGCACACGCGACGGAAGAAAACGAGGATTTCGTCGCGCTGCTCGACAAGTACTACGACGGCCGGCAGGACCGTCTCACGCTGGAGCGCCTAGCCCGAGCTTAGGATCCGCCAGCCGTGCGGCTCGACGACCACCGCGTCGAGGACCTCCTGGGGCGGCGCGGCGGACCCGCCGATGACCCGCCGGTGGGCGGTGCCCAGCTCCGAGGCCGCCACCCGCATCGGTTCGTCGCCGATGTTGAGCGCGACCAGCAGCGCGTCGTCGCCGCTGCGGGTCTCGTAGATGTAGTGCCGGTTTTCCAGCCGCAGCGCGCTCGTCGTCGCCCGGTGCAGCCACGGGTGGCGGCGGCGCAACCCTACGAGGAACTGGTGCAACGCCCACATATCGGTGCCGAACCTATCCAGTTGCATTGGGGGCGAGCCGAATTCGGGTCGCACGGCATCGTCGCCGCCGTAACGTTCTTCCTTGACGCCGCGGAAGCCCAATTCGTCGCCCGCGTACACGCTGGGCACGCCGCCGACGGTCAGCAGGATCACCAGCGCGTGCGCGACGTGCTCAGGACGTTCGAGGCGGCTGGCGATG
The DNA here is from genome assembly GCF_001666785.1 of Mycobacterium sp. E3305. Lineage (NCBI taxonomy): Bacteria > Bacillati > Actinomycetota > Actinomycetes > Mycobacteriales > Mycobacteriaceae > Mycobacterium > Mycobacterium sp. E3305. Next base: position 1,602 of record NZ_LZJA01000073.1, read on the forward strand.
CGGGTGACGTCGTGGTTGCCGATGAAGGTCAGCGGTGCGAAGCCGGCCAGGAACTCGGCGTGCCGCTGCAACGCCCAGTCCAACTCGAAGAAGTTGCCGTCGTTGAGGCTGCTCCAGATCGCCTTCCACAGCTCGTATTGGGTGGCCGAGTCGAACGTGGCGGCGCGCACCACCGCGGCGTAGTCGCCGTGGATGAGCTCACCGACGAACCAGGAATCCGGGAAGCGCTCGCGAACCCGCGGCAGCGTGGCCGCCCAAAAGCGTTCCGGCACCGTGTAAGCCGCGTCGAGGCGCCAGCCGTCGGCGCCGCGCCCCAGCCAGTGCGCCATCACATCCGCGGTGTAGTCGACGACCTCGGGGTTGTCGTGGTTGAGCGTGATCAGCTCGGAGTGGCCCTCGAAGGTGTGAAAGGCGCCGGGGCGTCCGCGGAACCAGCGCGCGGCCGCGTCATCGTGCGAAGCCTCCTGGTAGCGCGGGAAATCCACGCCGACGTGGTTGAACACGCCGTCGAGCAGGATGCGCAGGCCGCGGCGGCGGGCCTCGGCGACGAGGTGGTCGAAATCGGCGTCGTCACCCAGCCGCGGGTCAATGCGGTAATGGTCGGTGGTGTCGTAACCGTGTGTGCGCGAGGCGAATATCGGCCCCAGCGCAACGCCCGACGCCCCCAGGGCGATGGCGTGGTCGAACCAGTCGACGAGCCGCCGCAGCCGGTGTTCGCCCGGTTGCGGCGGCTCCGACGACGCGGGAAAGGCGCCGACGAACCCCAGCGGATAGACCTGCCACCAGATCGCGTGTTCTACCCAGGCTGGTTCCGTCACCGCGTCAGCCGACGGTGGCCAGCGTTTGGGAGGCGACGATCGCTTGCGCCACGCCGGAGATGATGGCCGCGGCCTTCAGCGCCTCCTGGATGGTCTCGCGACTCACGCCCGCCTCGCGCAGCGTGTGCTCGTGGGCGGCCACGCAGTCCGGGCATCCGTTGATCGACGACACCGCGAAACACCACAGCTCGAAGTTTGCCTTCTCCACACCGGGATTGGCGATGATGTTCATCCGCAATCCCGCGCGCAGATCGTCGTACTTCCCGTCGAGGAAGCCGCGGCCCCGGTAGAACACGTTGTTCATGCCCATGATCGACGCGGCCCCCAGCGCCGCGTTGTACGCCTCGGCCGACAGGACGTCGGCCGCCTCGGCGCCGATCTCGCTGATCACCTGGGTGTTCCGAGTCGCCGCGGCGCTCGCCAGCAGGGTGCCCCACAGCTGTTCCTCGTTGAGCTCCGTGGTGCGCGTGATAGAGCCCAGGTTCAGCTTGAGGTCCTTGGCGTACTCGGGCAGCGCCTCCTTGAGGTTTTCTACGCTCATCTCGCCTCCCTGATCAGACCCTAGGTGATTACGCCGAGGCCTTGAGCAGCTCGGTGGCGTTCAGCGTCGGGTCGCCCTTGCGCCAGTTGCAGGCGCACAGCTCGTCGGACTGCAGCGCGTCGAGCACCCGCAGCACTTCCTCCACGTTGCGGCCCACCGATCCGGCGGTGACCGAAACGAACTGGATCTCGTTGTTGGGGTCCACCAGGAAGGTGGCCCGGTCGGCGACGCCATCGGCGTTCAGAACGCCGGTGGCCAGGCTCAGCTCCCGCTTGATGTCGGACAGCATGGGGAACGGCAGCTTCTTCAGGTCCTCGTGCTGGGCCCGCCAGTTGAAGTGCACGAACTCGCTGTCGATCGAGACGCCCAGCACCTGCGCGTCGCGGTCGGCGAACTCGTCGTTGAGCTTGCCGAACGCGGCAATCTCGGTCGGGCACACGAAGGTGAAGTCCTTGGGCCAGAAGAACACAACGCGCCACTTGCCTTCGTGGTCCTCGCTGGTGACGGTGGTGAAGTAGTCCTCGGGCTGCTTGGCGTCGACCTTGGACAGATCGCCCGCGATCAGGGCGGTGAGCTCGTAGGCGGGGAATTGGTCGCCGATGGTCAGCAAAGGCATGGCTCTCCTAATTTGGATTTACTCAAGATTAGCTTTCCCTGTCATGTTGCCCGCATACCCTGTCTGAAGTAAAGGTGATATTTCCCACTACACTTATAGGCATGCCCGATAAGAGTTATCAGCCGACTATCGCCGGCCTGCGCGCCTTCGTCGCGGTCGCCGAAAGGCGCCAATTCAGCAGCGCCGCAACATCTCTCGGCGTCAGCCAGTCCACACTGTCACAGGCGCTGGCGGCGCTGGAAACCGGGCTGGGAACCCAGCTCGTCGAGCGCTCGACGCGGCGTGTCCTGTTGACACCCGAAGGTACGCAACTGCTGCCGCGCGCCCAGGCCGTGGTCGAAGCGGCGGAGGCGTTCGCGGCCGCCGCAACGGGAACGTCGGACCCACTGCAGGGCACCCTGCGGCTGGGCATGATCCCCACGGTAGCGCCCTACGTGCTGCCCACCGTGCTGGCCGGCGTCGCCGATCGCCTAACCGCGCTGACCCTGCGGGTGATCGAGGACCAGACCGAACGCCTGCTCACCGCATTGCGCGGGGGGTCCCTGGACGCCGCCCTGATCGCGCTGCCCGCCGACGCAACCGGACTCACCGAGGTCCCGATCTACGACGAGGACTTTCTGCTCGCGGTGCCGCCGGGGCACCCGCTGTCCGGCAAGCGCCGGGTGCCGGCGTCGGCGCTGGCGGATTTGCCGTTGCTACTGCTGGACGAGGGCCACTGCCTGCGCGATCAAGCCCTGGATGTCTGCCAAAAGGCCGGTGTGCGAGCCGAACTCGCGGACACCCGGGCAGCATCGCTGGCCACCGCGGTGCAGTGCGTGACGGGCGGGCTGGGGGTGACGCTGATTCCGCAGAGCGCCGCGCCCGTCGAGGCGGCACGCAGCCGGCTCGGGCTGGCGCAGTTTGCGAATCCACGCCCGGGCCGGCGCATCGGGCTGGTGTTCCGGTCGTCGAGCGGCCGCGACGAATCCTATCGGCGGCTGGCCGCCATCATCGGAGAGTCGATCGGCGGCGAACAGCGGGTGCGGTTGGTCAAAGAGCGTCACTCGGCGGCGGTGGCCAGCGCGTCCATCAGGGCGTCGACGTTGAGCTGAGATTGGATGCCCGCGGTTCCCGCGAGGCCCGGCGCGCCGGTTGCCGCGGCCAACAGCGGCCCCGACCCCGGGCCCGCATACATCAACCCCGAGTTGACCTCCGGGGGCAACGACCAAAAGTCCATGAATCCTTGCTCTCGTCGGCCGGCGCGGTCGCCGACCATCGTCGACCGAAACGACGAAAAACGGTCCGGGACGCACTACTGCACTTTTCGTCCCGACTAGGGAACGACTACTGCATTGCGCCCAGAGCGCGGCTGTAGGTTCTGCCTATGGAAAAGGTGATCGCGGTGCTCAGGACGGCGGATTTCGGCGACGATTGGTGTGCCCGCCAGCGGGGACCGGTCGCCGACGCGCTATTGGACCTGGGTTTGCCCGGGCTGTCGGTCAACGTGCGCGACGACGCGGTGCGCCATTCGCTGATGACGCTGACGACGCTGGACCCGCCCGTCGGCGCGGTGGTGAGCATGTGGACGCAGCAGTGCTACGGCGAGCAGATGACCGCGGCCCTCGACCTGCTGTCCGCCGAATGCGACCAACTCGCCGCGTACCTCGTCACCGAATCGGTGCCGCTGAAAGGGCCCAGCACCGAGCCGGGTTCGCGCACAACGGGTTTGGCCAACATCGCGTTGCTGCGCCGGCCCGAGGCCCTCGACCAGGTGAGCTGGCTGAACCGGTGGCAGCGCGACCACACCTCGGTGGCCATCGAGACGCAGTCGACCTTCGGCTACACCCAGAACTGGGTGGTGCGTGCCCTCACCCCGGGCGCGCCGGGAATCGCGGGCATCGTCGAGGAGTTGTTCCCCGCGGAGGCGATCACCGATCTCAAGGCGTTCTTCGGTGCCGCCGACGACAAGGACCTGCAGGACCGCTTGGGCCGAATGGTCGCCAGCACCACGGCGTTCGGCGCCAACGAGAACATCGACACCGTCCCCACCAGCCGCTACGTCTTCAAGACACCGTTCATCGAGGAACCCACATGACATCTCTGCGCGACGCCACGGCCCTGGCCGCGGCGGAAAGTGGCCTGGCGGTCGTCTCCACGGTTCGCGCCGACGCGACGGTGCAGGCGTCGCTGGTCAACGTCGGCCTGTTGCCGCATCCCGCGACCGGCCAGGAGGCGTTGGGCTTCACCACCTACGGCAAGGTCAAGCTGGCCAACCTGCGCGCGCGGCCCCAGCTGGCGGTCACCTTCCGCAAGGGCTGGCAATGGGCGACCGTCGAGGGCCGCGCGGAGCTGGCCGGCCCGGAGGACGCCCAGCCCTGGCTGACCACGGACGACCAGCTGCGACTCTTGCTCCGCGATGTCTTCACCGCCGCGGGCGGCACGCACGACGACTGGGACGAGTACGACCGCGTCATGGCCCGGGAGCGGCGCGCGGTTGTGCTGATCGCGCCCACCCGCGTCTACAGCAACGGCTGACCTGGTTAGGCTGCAGCCGTGACGCTGCAGATCGATGACGACAAGCGGGTGCGCACCCTCACGCTGAACCGGCCCGAGGCGCTGAACGCGTTCAACGAGGCACTGTACGACGCCACCGCGGAGGCGCTGTTGGCCGCGGCCGAGGATCCCGAGGTCGCCGTGGTGCTGTTGACCGGCGCGGGCCGCGGCTTCAGCGCCGGAACCGATCTCGCCGAGATGCAGGCCCGCATCACCGATCCGGACTTCACGCCGGGCAAGCACGGCTTCATCGGCCTGATCGATGCCCTCAGTGCGTTCCCCAAGCCGCTCATCTGCGCGGTCAACGGCGTCGGGGTGGGCATCGGCGCCACCATCCTCGGCTACGCCGACCTGGCATTCATGTCATCGACCGCCCGGCTGAAGTGCCCCTTCACCAGCCTGGGGGTGGCGCCGGAGGCGGCGTCGTCATACCTGCTGCCGCAACTGGTGGGCCGGCAGAACGCCGCATGGCTGCTGATGTCTTCGGAGTGGGTGGATGCCGACGAGGCGTTGCGGATGGGTCTGGTATGGCGGGTCTGCGAGCCCGACGATCTGCTGCCCGAAGCCCGTCGGCACGCGGAAATCCTTGCCAGCCGCCCCATTTCGAGCCTGATGGCGGTCAAGCACACGATCGTGGAGCCGGTCCGGCCCGAGATCGCGGCGGCCACTGCGCGGGAAAACGCTCACTTCGCCGAGCTGATGGGTGCCCAGGCCAACGCCGCGGCGCTGGCGGACTTCAACAAACGCTGACGCCGGCTAACGCGACGGGGCGGCCTCGAGGTTCGCCGACGCGGCGATGATCGCCCGCAGCGTTCGCCTGCAACGGCCGCAGTCGCCCCCGGCCCCGCACGCGGCCATGACCTCTTTCGAGGTGGAGGCGCCGCGCGCGACCACCTCGGACACCGTGTGGTTGGTCACGCCGACACACAGGCATACGTACATCAGCGCATCCCTTGCATGCGGGCGACGTTCTCTTGCCCGACGGCCTGGCCACGCGTGCGCAATTCGTCCTCCCTCTCGGCATCCCGTGTCAACGGGATTCCCGAAGAAAATGCCGAACCGACAGCCATATTAGTTGAGTCTAACCTAAGTTCGTTAGCGCAGTCTAACCTTAGTCGCCAGCAACGTCGGTCACGGGGGCGGCGCAGGACACACACTGAGCACAGCCATACCTTGCTGGCAGATTGAACTTCGGCATGGCAAAGTGCGACTACGGCCCCGCATGGTGCGCGCAGCCCAGCGCACCCCGCCAAGGCCAGGAATGACCACCGTTTCGACCGTCACCGTAGGGGAGTGATCATGCAAGGGGATCCGGATGTTTTGCGCTTGCTCAACGAGCAGTTGACCGGCGAGCTCACCGCGATCAACCAATACTTCCTGCACTCCAAGATGCAGGACAACTGGGGCTTCACCGAGCTCGCCGAGCACACCCGGGCCGAGTCCTTCGACGAGATGCGGCACGCCGAGGCGATCACCGACCGCATCCTGCTGCTCGACGGGTTGCCCAATTACCAGCGGCTGTTCTCGCTGCGCATCGGTCAGACGCTGCGCGAGCAGTTCGAGGCCGACCTGGCCATCGAATACGAGGTGATGGACCGGCTCAAGCCCGGCATCATCATGTGCCGCGAGAAGCAGGACACCACGAGCGCCAACCTGCTGGAAGAGATCGTCGCGGACGAGGAAAAGCACATCGACTACCTCGAAACCCAGCTGGAGCTGATGGACAAGCTCGGCGTGGAGCTCTACTCCGCGCAGTGCGTTTCGCGGCCGCCGAGCTAGCACAGCCCACGCCTTCGCGGGTTTTGGTTGCCACGGGTTGACCGTGGGCACTCACTACCATCGAAATCCGTGGGAAGGCGGGCATGACGAGGGCGACACCAGCGGCGGCTCCGGCCGGCCGCGCTTCGGACTCCGGCCCCGCGGACGTCGCGGTCGACCCGCAGCGGCGCAATTTCATCTTCGTGGCGATCCTGCTCGGCATGCTGATGGCCGCGCTGGACCAGACGATCGTGGCGACCGCGTTGCCCACTATCGTCGCCAATCTTGGTGGCGCAGGCCATCAATCGTGGGTTGTCACCAGCTACCTGCTCGCCTCGACCATCATCACCGCCCTCGTCGGCAAGTTCGGTGACCTGTTCGGCCGCAAGCGGGTGTTCCAGGCGGCCGTCGTGTTCTTCGTCGCCGGGTCGGTGCTGTGTGGGCTCTCGAGCTCGATGGGCATGCTGGTCGCGTCGCGGGCGCTGCAGGGCATCGGCGGCGGAGGGCTGATGGTGACCGCCATGGCGCTGATCGGCGAGGTGATCCCGCTGCGGGACCGCGGCCGCTACCAGGGTGCGATGGGCGCCGTGTTCGGCGTCACCACCGTGATCGGTCCCTTGCTCGGCGGCTACTTCACCGACCACTTCACCTGGCGCTGGGCGTTCTGGATCAACGTGCCGATCTCGGTCGTGGTCTTCTTCGTGGCGGCCGCCGCCATCCCGCCGCTGTCCGAGCGCACCAAACCGGTCATCGACTACACCGGCATCCTCTTGGTCGGGCTCGGCGCCGCCGGGCTGACGCTGGCCACCAGCTGGGGCGGGACCACGTACCCGTGGGGATCGCCGACGATCATCGGCCTGTTCGCCGGCTCGGTGGTCGCGTTGTGCCTCTTCGCCTGGGTGGAAAGCCGCGCGGCCGCGCCGATCCTGCCGACCCGGTTGTTCGGCAGCCCGGTGTTCACGGTGTGCTGCGTCCTGTCCTTCGTGGTCGGCTTCGCGATGCTGGGCGCCCTGACGTTCCTGCCGACGTACATGCAGTTCGTCGACGGCGTCTCGGCCACGACGTCGGGCCTGCGCACGCTGCCGATGGTGATCGGGATGCTGACCACCTCGATGGGCAGTGGCGTCATCGTCGGCCGCACGGGCCGGTACAAAGTCTTTCCCGTCGCCGGCACCGCCGTCATGGCGGTGGCGTTCTTCCTGATGTCGCGGATGGACCCGTCGACATCGGTGTTGGTTCAATCGCTGTTCCTCGTCATCCTCGGCGCCGGGATCGGGATGTGTATGCAGACTCTGGTCCTGATCGTGCAGAACACCGTGAGCTTCGACGACCTGGGCGTCGCGACCTCCGGCGTCACCTTCTTCCGCACGATCGGCAGCTCGTTCGGTGCGGCCATCTTCGGTTCGCTGTTCACGAACTTTCTGCACAGCCGGATCGGCCCGGCTATGGCGGCCGGCCACGCGCCGGCGGCGGCCGCCGCGTCTCCGGAGGCGCTGCACCGGCTGCCCCGAGAGGAGGCCGCTCCGATCGTCGCCGCCTACTCCGAGTCGCTCACCCACGTGTTCGGATGGGCGGTTCCGGTCGCACTGGTGGGGTTCGTCCTGGCGTTGTTTCTGCGCCAGGTGCCTCTGCGGGAAATGCACGACAGCACAATCGATCTCGGCGACGCGTTCGGCATGCCCAGCACCGAGACCCCGGATCAGATGCTGGAGGGCGCGGTCGAGCGCATGCTGCGCGGCGTGCCCGGCATGCGATTGCGCAGCATCGCCATGCGACCCGACTGCCGGCTCGACGTGGCCGGACTGTGGGGCGTCCTGCGCATCAACCGCTACGGACAGATGTATGGCACGGCCCGGCTCACCGACATCGCCGACTACCTGCGGATACCGTTCGAGGTTCTGGAGCCCACCTTCTCGCGGCTGATCGCCACGGGGTACGCCCGCGGCGACGGCGACCAGATGTGGCTGACACCCGCGGGCGCCCAGCAGGTGGACTACGTGCACTCCCTGCTCGTGGCCTGGCTGGTCGACAAGCTCGCCCGGTCACCCGGATTCGACGGGCGACCGGATCGTCGCGTGGTCGAGGCGGCGCTGAACCGGGTCGCGGGCCGCGTTCTCGCGCAACGGGACTGGAGCGACGACCGTCCCACCACGAAGATCCCGGCGACCACACCCTGAAACGGGCGGTGCGGGCGTACCATCACGCCATGAGCCGAATCGGAACATTTGCTGACGACGACCTGGCCGGCTGGTTCGTGAAGTCCCCCGACATCGGCGGTGCCCTCGGCGGCTTCAGCAACGCGGTCTACACCAAGAACCGGTTGCCGCTGCGCACCCGCGAATTGGCGCGCGCCGTGATCGCGCACCGTAACGAGTGCGTCGTGTGCGTCAACACCCGCGACGAGGACGGGCCCGCCGCCGGCGTCGACGAGGAGCTGTACGACCACGCACAGGAGTGGCGCACCTGGCCCGGCTATAGCGAGCAGGAACGGCTGGCGGCCGAATTCGCGGACCGCTTCGCCAGCGATCACACGGGTCTGCGCGACGACGAGGACTTCTGGAGCCGTTGCTCCGAGCACTTCTCCGACGAATTGCTGGCCGATCTCGCGCTCTCGTGCGCCCTGTGGGTCGGCATGGGTCGCGTCCTGCGGACCCTCGACATCGGCCAAGCCTGCAAGCTGACGATCCCCAGCCGCGCCTGACCACCACGACACATAAACGTCTGCGAGGACACGCCGCTAGACGCCTCAACGGTTTATGTCTCGCGGGCACAAACCGCGACACCGGTGCGTTGCCGTAGCCGTGAAGATTCGCTTCGGCGTCGGGTTGGGCTCGGACACCGCCCCGGACCAGCTGGCCCCCATCGTTGATCACCTGGAGGCCAACGGCGTGGATTCCCTGTGGTTCTCCGAGCTGGTGTACTCCCCGGCGGTCGACCCGGTGGTCGGGATGGCGTACGCACTGGCCAGGACGACCCGGCTGAAGGTCGGCACCTCGGTGGCCGTCTTGCCCGGACGGCACCCGGTGCTGGTCGCCAAGCAGCTGGCGTCGCTGTCGGCCGTCGCACCGAAGCGGGTCCTTCCCGTCTTCGGTCTGCGGTCGGCGATTCCCGCCGAGCGGGAGGTGTTCGTGGTCCCCGACGGCGAGCGCGCCGCGGTGTTCGACGAGTCGCTGAGGGTGCTGCGTTCGGCGCTGACCGAGGACTCGGCGAGCTACGACGGCCGGTACTTCACCGTCAGCGGGGCCGCCGTCATGCCCAGACCGCAGCCCCCGCTGGACATCTGGCTCGGCGGCTCGGCGCCGGCGGCGTACCGGCGCATCGGCGCGCTTGCCGACGGCTGGCTGGGCAGTTTCCTGACACCGGCGGAGGCGCGGACCGGCCGCGAGGCGATCCAACACGCCGCGGCGCAGGCGGGCAGGCAGATCGAGCCCGATCACTTCGGGATCTCGCTGGCCATCGTGGACGGGGTGGACGGCGAGCTGCCCGCGACGCTGGCCGCGGCGGCCCGCAGCCGTCGCCCGGACGTCGACCCCGCGGATTTGATCGCCGTCGGATGGGATCGGCTGCACCGGCAGCTGGACGCTTACATCGACGCGGGTCTGACGAAATTCGTCATCCGGCCCGCCGGCGGGGCGCCGCTGGACGGGTTCCTCGACCGGTTCGTCACGGAGCTGACCGCCCGCCAGAACTGAATTCGCGAGCCCCCGCCTCTCGCCCCCTGCACAATGACTGCCATGACCGGCACACCGCTTGCCGCCGCGGCCATCGCCCAGCTGGAATCCGAGGGCGTCGACACCGTCATCGGGACCGTCGTGAATCCCGCCGGGCTGACCCTGGCCAAGACCGTCCCGATCCGGCGGACCAACACCTTCGCCGATCCCGGCCTCGGGGCCAGCCCTTCGTGGCACGCTTTCGCGATCGATCAGAGCGGCATCGCCTTCACCCCCGATGTCGGCGTGATCGGGGACCAGCGACTCCGCATCGACCTGTCCGCCCTGCGCATCGTCGGCGACGGCCTCGCGTGGGCGCCCGCCGCATTCTTCTCCCAGGACGGAACACCCGTCCCCGCCTGCGCCCGCGGCACGCTGAGCCGGGTGGAAGCCGCGCTCGCCGAAGCCGGAGTCGAGGCGCTGATCGGGCACGAGGTCGAATTCCTGTTGGTGGGGCCCGACGGTGACCGCCTGCCGTCGACGCTGTGGGCGCAGTACGGTCTTGCGGGCGTCCTGGAGCATGAGGCGTTCGTCCGCGACGTCACCCGGTCGGCCGGCGCGGCGGGCATCGCGATCGAGCAGTTCCACCCCGAATACGGAGCCAACCAATTCGAGCTGTCGGTGGCGCCGCAGTCGCCGGTGGCCGCCGCCGACCAGCTGGTGCTGCTGCGGCTCATCGTCGGGCGGGTGGCCCGCCGTCACGGGCTGCGCATCAGCCTGTCGCCGGCGCCCTTCGCCAACGGTGTGGGCTCCGGTGCTCACCAACACTTTTCGCTGACAATGCCGGACGGACCGCTGTTCTCGGACGGCGCGGGCGCCCGGGGCATGACGGCCGCCGGGGAGCACGCGGTGGCCGGGGTGGTCCGCGGGCTGCCGGAGGCGCAGGGCTTGCTGTGCGGGTCGATCGTGTCCGGCCTGCGCATGCACCCCGGCAACTGGGCCGGCGCGTACGCGTGTTGGGGAACCGAAAACCGCGAGGCCGCGGTGCGATTCATCACCGGTGGGCCGGGCAATCCACGCGGCGGAAACGTCGAAGTGAAGATCGTCGATCCCTCAGCGAACCCGTACCTGGCGTCGGCGGCGATCCTGGGGCTGGCGCTGGACGGGATTGAACGCCAAGCACCGCTGCCCCCGGAGGTCACGATCGACCCGGCGGACCTCGCCGCTTCCGAGCGGGAGCGCGACGGTATCGTGAGCCTTGACCGTAACCAGGCGGAAGTGATTGCCGCACTGGATGATTCGAAGCTGATACGGGGCATCCTGGGCGATGCCGCGGTCGACATGGTGGTCGCCGTCCGCACGCTCGAGCAGGAGCGGTACGGCAACCTGGACCCCGAGCAACTGGCGGAGAAGTTCCGCATGGCCTGGAGCCTGTGACGGGCTTCCATGGCTTCCAACCCGCACGCGCTGGCCGAGCACATCGACGAAGTGACCCTCATCGACCAGCACGTCCACGGTTGCTGGACGACCGCGGGGGATCGCCATCGCTTCGAAAACGCGCTCAACGAGGCCAACACCGAACCGCTCGTGGGCTCGGGATTCGACACCCAACTCGGCTTCGCCGTGCGTGCCCACTGCGGCCCTGTCCTCGGGCTCCCGAAACACGCTGACCCGCAATCGTATTGGGAGCGTCGCGGCGAGTTCGGCGAGGCGGAGCTGGCTCGCATGTTCCTGCCCGCCGCCGGGGTGAGCGACTGGCTGGTGGACACCGGGATCGGCGCGGACACCGCCGGCCACGCCGACATGGCCGAGTTGTCCGGCAACCGCGCGCACGAGGTGATCCGCCTCGAGCAGGTCGCCGAGCAGGCCGCGCAGGCGCCCGGCGACTACGCGTCGGCTTTCGAGGACATCCTGCACCGGCGCGCGGCGACGGCCGTCGGCACCAAGTCGATCCTGGCCTACCGGGGCGGGTTCGACGGCGACCTGAGCGAGCCGGAGCCCGCGCAGGTGGCCGAGGCGGCCGACCGGTGGCGCGACCGCGGCGGCACCCGAGTGCATAACCGGGTGCTGCTGCGGTTCGGGCTGCATCAGGCGCTGCGGCTGGGCAAGCCCCTGCAATTCCATGTCGGCCTCGGCGACCGGGACTGCGATCTGCACAAGACCAACCCGTTGCTGCTGCTCGACTTCCTGCGGCAGTCAGCGAACACCCCGATCGTGCTGTTGCATTGTTATCCCTACGAGCGCGAGGCCGGGTACCTGGCGCAGGCCTTCAACAACGTATATGTCGACGGCGGGTTGAGCGTGAACCAGCTCGGGGCGCGGGCGCCGGCCTTCATCGCGCGGCTGCTGGAGCTGGCCCCCTTCGGCAAGGTCCTCTACTCGTCGGACGGGTTCGGCCCCGCCGAGCTCCATTTCCTCGGTGCGGCCCTGTGGCGCAGGGCAATTCATCGGGTGTTGCGCGGTTTCGTGGTCGACGACGACTGGAGCGAGGCCGACGCCATCCGGGTGGTCGACCTGATCGCCCACGGCAACGCCGCCGGGCTTTACCGCGTTTGACCCCCGGTGACACCGGGGTATACGGGCGATTATGGCGACCGCGAGGGGCGTCTTGGAGTGGGCCCGGGACAAGGTCGTGTCGTGGGTGCCCAAGGCCGACCTCGACCAGCGGGACCCCGACTACATCCGCGATCAGCTGCCGGGGACCTGGCTGCTGGCGTCGTTCTACTTCCGGGCGGACGTGCGGGGCCTGGATCGCATCCCGGCCGAGGGGCCGGTGCTGTTGGTGGGCAACCATAGCGGCGGCAACGTGCCACCCGACACCTTCGTCTTCACGCTGGCGTTCTGCTCCTACTTCGGCGTCGAGCGGCCCTTCTACCAGTTGGCCCACAACCTCGTCGTCTCCGCTCCGCCGCTGGGCTGGTTGCGCAAGTTCGGCACCGTGGCCGCGAACCCCGAGAACGCCCGTCTCGCACTGGATTCCGGTGCCGCCCTGCTGGTCTACCCCGGCGGCGACTACGAGGTGTTCCGGCCCTCGTGGGAGCGCCACAAGGTCGACTTCGGCGGCCGCATGGGCTACGTGCGGCTGGCCCGTGAGGCCGGGGTGCCGATCGTGCCCGTCGCCAGCGTCGGCGGGCAGGAGAGCGCGTTGTTCCTCAACCGCGGGCAGTGGCTGGCCAAGTTGCTGATGGCCGACAGGCTGCTCCGCCTCAAGAGCGTCCCGATATCGCTGGCACTGCCCTGGGGCCTGAACATCAGCGACCTGGCGGGCCACATCCCGTTGCCCACCAAGATCGTGATCGAGGTCCAGGACCCGATCGAGGTCGACGGGGACGACCAGGCGGTGCACGACAAGGTGATGGCCAGCCTGCAGGGCGGGGTCGACCGACTGGCGGCCGAACGGCGATTCCCGGTGATCGGCTGATGCGCGTCGAACGCCGCTGCGTCATCAACGCCGACCGCGACGCGGTCTGGAAGATCGTCAGCGACCCGGATTGCTACCCGTCGTTCATGACGAGCCTGGAACGCTGGGAGTCGTCCAACGACAAGCCGGCCGGCGTCGGCGCCCGCTACACCGTCCACTGGAAGATCGGCTCCGTACCCGTGGGCGGCCTCATCGAGGTGGTCGAATTCGACGAGGGCCGGGACCTGGCCTGGGTGGGCATCACCGGGGTCACGCTGCGCGGGCGGATCCGGCTGCGCGACCGCGGCGACGGCGGCACGAAGGTCACGTTCCGGCTCTCGTATCAGGCGCCGGGGGGCATCGTCGGTTACATCGCCGACCGGATCGCCGTCGGCCAGGTGGGACGCAATCTCGCCGAAACGCTGAAACGCCTGCGGAAGCTGGCCGAGTCGTAGCCATTTTTCCAATTTGGCATGTAATCAATCGCCGCGCGGCATACGCTCCGATCGACGAATCGGGCAACGTCACCATACGCATCGAAGAGGAAAGGTTTGGGGGATGTTGCTCCGAGCAACTCTTGTCGCAGCGGCCATCGCGGCCGCCGCCGGTGGTATGGCAGCACCGGCCAACTCGTCGCCCGGTTGTTATATCGCCAGTTCCGGCGACTGCGTGCCCTATCCGCAGCAGGGCCCGTCGCAGCCACCCGGCGCCACCGCGCAATGCGCGGACGGCAGCTGGTCGTTCAGCCAGCATCCGCATTCGGGCGGCACGTGCCACGGACACGGGGGAGTACAGCAGTACTTATAGCGGTCCGGCGCCGGGATGGTCGACGTACGAGGGGTGACCATCCCGGCGGTTCGGGCCGGTATCGCCGAACACGTTGCAGTGCAGAGGAATTAGCTAGGCGACCGAGATCGCCGAGCCGGCCGGGCATAGGTGTCGATGGCACCGCGGACCCGACGCTACGCGCGGCCGCGTGAGCGTCTCGAGCACCGTAGGCCGATCAGAGGTCTCCGCGTTTCGCACGTTACTGAGCGCGTCCGGATGGGCCTCGCCGCGGGCTAGAGCCACTATCGCGACAATCACCGCTATCGCCGCCGCCGCCAGGACGATCATGCCCACGCCATCGGCGTTGAGGGTCTCGCCGAGCACCACGATGCCCAGAACCGATGCCACCGCTGGTTTGGCCACGGTCACCGACGGCATCGAGGCGGTCAGCGCACCAGCGCGAAACGAAGACTGCTGAAAGATCATCCCTGCCAACGCCGCCAGTATCCAGACATAGAATTCCGGCGCGCACAGCAGCGCCCCGAAACCGTGTCCGGCCGCCGCGACGACGGCTTTGGTCAGCACCGCGAACAGGGCCAGCGACGAACCGGCCACCACCGCCAGCAGTACAGCCGCGCGGGGACCGGGCCAAATGCGCGCACCCAGGACACAGAGCACCAGTAGCGGACCCAACACCAGGGCCACCACAGTCCAGGTTGTCAGCGACCCCTGCGTCTGCCCGGCCTTCGGGTCGCCAACCGTGACGGCCACCGCCAAAGCGACGGCGAGCACCATCGCCCACATCCACTGACGGCGGGTCACCCGCTGACGGGTCAGCCGCGCATTGACCGGCAGGGCAAATAGCAGCGCCGTCACCTGTAGCGCCGTCACCAACATCACCGACCCGACAGCTAGCGCGGCGGCTTGCAGGCTGTAGTTGGCAACGGCTCCACCGCCGCCGAGCCACCACCGGGCGTCGCGCAACGACATGCGGAACAACTCCCAGTGGCCGACTGGCCCGTCGGTGACCTCGTGCGCGGACCGTTGACGGCTCACCGCGCCGATCGCGGATGCCAGCGCGGCGCACAGGGCGAGCACGACGGCGATCTCCGACTTCAACATGGGACCTCCTCAAGGTTCCGAGATCGCTTCGGGCTAGACCCCGAAGTAGACGCCGTACCTGCTCGTCGCGAGCGCTTTCAACAGCCACAGGACCAATCCGGTGCCCGCCAGGGTGCCCCCAGTCACCGCCACGATGAAGGCGGCCCGGAAGCTTTTGGAGAGCGCCGACCGGAGAGGCTTCTGCTGGTCGACGGCAGGCGACGGGTGGATGTCACTGCCGGCCATGGCACTCTCCTCGTTGACTTGCGTTCGAGTCATGAAGGAAATGGTCACCGACGAAGCACCGCTTGCGGAATGACCGGGAAGCCAGATTTGGGTTGCCCCTAGGGATAGGGTTTCCTATCCATTTGGCAAGCATTCGCGTGATCGAGTGCAACCAGTGTCGGTTGTCGCGCGAGCCCTGAAGTCGTCAGAGGACCACGCCCGAAAATCTGATGTTCGGCGCCGCAGTCACTCGTCTCGAGTACTCGAACGCGGGTTGCCCAACCTGCCACGGCGACAACGTGGTTGGGCGCGCCGAAGCGTTTCTCAGTCTGGCTACCCAGCCCGGAACATTCCGCTTGGTCAGTTGAGGGGGAGCGCTTGTGCGCTCACACCAGGAGAGAAATGAGTGGACGAGTCGGCTAGACCAAGCTTGTCGCGTCGAAGACCCAGCTGGTGTCGGCCGTCGCGAGGTTCTCGAAGTGGTTCGGGGGAGCGAAGGCCACCAAGGAGTTCATGTCCCAATAGTCTTTCCACACGGTGATCTTGCCGTCGGCGACCTTGTGCACGGTCACGAATCTCAGCACGCCTTGCTCACCCGTGGTGAACGTCCACGTCTCGGAGTGCTCGTACAGCACGTCGGAACCGTTGGACACCAGCACGCCGTCGTGATTCTCGTAAGCGGCCAGCGGCTCGAGGCCCATCTTCAGCCGCTTGACGATGTCTTCGGGTCCGCGCGCCGACAACGCGGGCACCGGCATGTCGACGTAAAGGCAGTCATCGGACAGGAACGTCTTGACCGCCTCCCAGTCCCGCCGCGAGAGCGCCTGCCATAGCCCGAATACGACATCCTCGACCGAGATCATAGATACGTCTGTCATAGCGCCAATAAACTCGGTTGCCGGACGAGTGTCAACACCGTTCGTAGAGGATGAATCCGTGAGCGGGCGAGCGAAGCTCCTGATCGCGGTAGCCGTCGGCGCGCTGCTGGCCGGGAGCTGCGCAGCGATCGCGTACGGGTTCTGGGCCGTCAGCCAGGATTGCCGGGAGTGGGTAGCCGGCAACGGCTACCGGCTGGTGCACGACGACTGGTGGGCGAAGAGCCGCGGCTGCCTGGCCAGAACGCCGGCCGGTGACGAGGTCACGCACAGCGAAGGGCTGGCCAGCAAGGCGACCGGGTGGGCCTGGCAATTGGCCATTTTCGGTGCCGGCGCCCTGCCGGCGGCGGTCATCTTGGCGCGCCTGACTTTTCGTTGGCGCGCGGATCCCTAGCCGTCGACGCGAGCCATGGACCGCGCCGGTCCCAGCGCCACCGGCAGCGACGACCAGCCCCGCAGTACCCGCGTGTCGCGCCGGCTGCCCGCGCCCGCCCCGCGCGCCTCGGGGAACCGGTCGAAGAACGTGCGCAGCCCCACTTCTCCTTCGGCGCGCGCCAGCGCGGCGCCCAGGCAGAAGTGCCGGCCCCCGGAGAACGCGAGATGCCTTCCGGCGTTGGATCGTTCGATGTCGAAGCGGTGCGGATCCGCGAAGACGGACGGGTCGCGGTTGGCGGCGGCCAGATAGACGAGCACCAGGTCGCCGCGCCGGAGCCGCTGGCCCGCCAGCTCGACGTCGCCCAATGCCACCCGTGCGGTCAGCTGCACCGGCGACTCCAGCCGCAGGATCTCCTCGACGGCGTTGGGCCACAGCTCGGGGCGGCGCCGCAGGGTGTCGAGGCGGTCGGGCGCGTCCAGCAGCATGCGGATCCCGTTGCCCAGCAGGTTGACCGTGGTCTCGAATCCGGCCGCCAACACCAGCCCGGCGATCGCCTGCAGCTCGTTGGAGTCCAAATATGTCTCGGCAGAGCCGCTTTCGGCTATCTGAATCAGCTGGCTCATCAGATTGTCGCTCGGGGCGCGCCGCAGCCGGCTCAGATGCTCGTCGAGCCAGGAGCTGAAGCCGGCCAGCCCTCGCTGCACACTGCGGTACTGCTGCCACGTCAGCCCGATGTCGAGACTCGGCGCGGCGAGCTCACCGAACTCCAGCACCCGCCGCCGGTCCGGCTCGGGTACGCCGAGGATGTCGCTGATGATCGCGACCGGCAGCTGCGAACAGAACCGCCCCACGATGTCGACGACCTGGGAGGCGCCGGACTCGGCGGCCAGCCGGTTCAACAGCTCGGTGGCGGTCTGCTCCACGCGGTCCCGCAGCGCGGCGACCGCCCGGGGAGTGAACACCGCCGACACCGTCTTGCGATACCGGGTGTGGTCCGGCGGCTCGACGGCGAGCAGCGACGGCGCGCGAAGCGGATGCAGCAGGTCGTCGCGGGTGCGGCCCTCCAACCATCGCAACGGCCCCGGCAGATTCGCGCCGAACATCACCACGCGGAAGTCGTCGGAACGCAGCAGCTCGTGGGCGAGCGCATGATCGGCCGTCAGGTAGCTGACGCGGCCCTTGACCAATGGGCCCGCGGCCCGCAGTTCGTCGTAATAGGCCACCGGATTGGCGGCCACCGTCGGATCGGCGATCAGCCGGGCGTGCAGGTCTCCCCGCCGGACCCCGAGCGTCGCGACGCCCCGGATGAAACCGTGCATCGCCAACCAGTGCAGTCGTTCCTTCACCGCCCCCTCCAACGATCGATGTCTTCCGAGCCTAGGCCCGAATCCCTGACCGGGTCAGCACTCGGCGATGATCTTGAAGTCGGTCGTGATGACCTTGTTCGGGTTGCTGCTGTTGATGCCGTAGGCGCTGCCGGTGATCGTGTACGCGTCGTTGGTGACCTCGGCGTGCGCGTCGCCCACCCCGCCTTCCCAGAAGCTGCCGGTGAACCCGTCGACGTTGCGGATCTTCACCCACTGGGGCATCACCCGGTAACCACTGGTGAGCACCACGGCCTCGACGGCGCCGTCGCGGTCCTTGATGTCGATGGTGCGGTACTGCTGGTTCTGGCTGCACGACGGCGGCCGCGTGCTGTGCGTGGCGCCGTCGATGGTCAGGCGGGCCGCTTTCCGCGGCGTGGTCTGGGCCTGACCGCACCCCGCGAGGCCGAAACCGGCGATCACGAGGACGACAACCGCGAGTAACCGGTTTCGCACCGGTTCACCTCCTTCACTGCCGATCCGGCATCATCCTGGGCAGGGACTTGACGATGCTGCGTCGCACGAACTCCGGACTCAGACCCTTGAAGAAGTCGATCAGCCGAATGCTCTTGGGCACGTACCAATGCAACCGCTTCGGGTGGTGGTAAGCCTGCCACGCGGTTTCCGCGACGCTGCTCGCCGGCATCAATCGGAGCATGCCCTTCTTGGGCGCGGTGGCGCGCAGCTCCTCCGCCGTCATCGGCGCGCGGCGGTCGTTGGAGTGATTAGTCGTCGTGGTCAGGATGGCGGTGTCGATCAGACCGGGCAGCACGTCGGCGACGCGGACGCCGTGTCGCTGCCACTCGACGCTGAGCGCCTCGGTCAGGCCCTTGACCGCGTGCTTGGTCGACGAATAGACCGCGAGGCGCGGCATCCCGTAGGTCGCGGACGAGGACGACGTCGAAAACATCAGGCTGCCCGGCGTCTCCTTCAAATATGGCAACGACGCGTAGGCGCCGGTCAGCACGGCCTTGTAGTTGATGTCGACGACGCGCATGGCGGCCTGGTAGGGCACGTCCTCGAACCAGCCGGATTCGCCGATGCCGGCGTTATTCCACATCATGTCGAGCCCGCCGCCGGTGTTGCCGGCGCAGAAGTCGGCCAGGGCACCCTCCAGGGCCGCCTTGTCCGTGACGTCGACGCGGCGCGTCCACAGCCGGTCGCCGCCCAGTTCGTCGCGCAGCGTGGCCAAGCCGTCCTCGTTGCGGTCCACGGCACCGACCCGCCAGCCCTTGGCGTGGAAGAGCTTTGCGCCCTCGCGGCCCATGCCGCTGCCCGCGCCGGTGATGAAGACCGATTTCACTGCGCGTCAGCCCGTCTCGACCACGTCTTTGATGCGGTTCAGCGTCTTGGTCATGTCGCGGACGTTGCGGCGCTTGCGCAGAAAGCCACCGAACAGCCAGTAGAGGCCGAGCCAGGGGGCGGGGTTGAGCCGGAACGACTCGGTCACGTCCGTGCCGCCGCCGCTGGGCGCCAACCGGTAGTGCCAGTTGTTGACCGCCCGATCACCGAGCAGCACCGCGAAACCGAATTCGCGGCCGGGTTCGCACGCGGTGACTTCGCAGGTCGTCCAATACACCGGTCCGATCTCGTTGCGCCTGACGTGGCCGCGGAATTTGGCGCCGAGGGCCGGGCCACTTGCGTCACCCAGCCACTCGGCTTCGAACACTTCCGGGGAGAACCGTCCGATATTGCGAACGTTCGCGATGAGATCCCAGATCTTGTCCGCGGACGCCGCCATATGAACAGTGGCCGAACCTTCCATGCGCTGATCCAAACACAGCTTCCCGCTCGGTCATAGACCGCGACGGTGGTTGATCGTCAGTGCGGAGCCGCCGCCTGGATCAGCCCGTTGATGATCTCCTTGATGCCCTGCGCGGGGTGCGAGTACCAACCGATCGGCAGGCCCGATTGCGCGCCGCACTTCGGCCACGCTTCCACGCCCTGGTCGGCGAAAACCCGGTTGGCCACGGCGATTTGCTGCTCCCTGGTGGCGGCCGCCGGGTTGCCGACACCGCCGTACGCGGCCCAGGTGGCCGGCTTGAATTGAAGTCCGCCGTACTCACCGTTGCCGGTGTTGGCGTGCCAGTTACCGCCGGACTCGCACTGGGCGACCGCGTCCCAGTTGGGGGTGGGGGCGGAGGTGGCGATACCGGTGGACGAAGCTATCGACGCTGCAACGAACCCGCCGACCGCCAGGGACTTGACGAGAGGCTTGCAGAGAATTTTCATGTGATGGATTTCGGCCGCTGTGGCCAAAGCGTTACCCATTCGAAAATGGTGCGAGATATGCCTTCCAGCTGCGGAAATGGCCTTATTGCGGCACGGGAAGAAAGTGTTAGAAACCGTTGAGGAAAAAATAAATTATTGCTGGCAATATGACCGGGTTGCTAACGCCAGCGCCCGTTGGTAGATGGCGTCGAGCCGGCGCGTGCGGACGACGCCGTCCCTGGCGAGGTCGAGCAACGCGGGGCAGGCGGCCGAATGCAGCAGGTCCCAGTCGGCCACGATCTGGTTCAGCATCGTTTGGTTGAGGTCGTCGATCGCCGACCGGGACGCCGCCAGGTCCGCCGACTGGGTCGGTGCGCCCGCGGGATCGAGCTTCCAGTCCGCGAACCGGCGGTATTCGATCCCCTCGGTGGCGTTGATCTGGTCGCCGAAGACCTTGGTGACGTAGTCGGGGTCGACTTGCCGGGCCGAGGCCTGGGTTGCCAATTTCGCGAGTTCTTGCTGGACGCGGTCAGGGTCTTCGATAGGCCCGTGGGTTTGCCACTTGACCGCGGCCACCGGTTCGGCGATCTGCAACCGCTGCGCGGCGGCGTCGACCAACTCGGTGAGCGCGTCCGCGTCGTCCGCCGCCGCCGGCGATGCGACGAACACGGCCAGCGCGCCGACGAAGACGCCGCAGCGCGCGGTCAGGCTGATGCGGCGGCAGGTCATGACCATGATTCTGCGGCAGCGGGGCACTTCGGAGTTAGCCTGAAGTGCTGATGTCGTCGATCATGGGCAGGCGCGGCCCGCAGCGCGTTGGCGGGAAGCGCGGAAAGTCGTTGCGTTCGAAGCAGATTCGTGCGCTGATTGCGGTTGCGCTGGCGCTTTCGTTGTTGTTGGGCGCTGCGATCCTGATGATCGACCGCCTGCATTCCACGCCCGCCGACGCCCTCGACCATCCCGCCAGCCCGGTGAGTGACGATCAGTCGAGGACTCAGGTTGTCCAATCGGCCCGGAACGTCGTGGCCGCGGCGGCCTTGCGGACGGCGTCGGCCGGCTACTCGCTGATGTCGTGCAAGAACCGCGACGACCCGCCGTACCAAGGCGCGGTCTACCTGACGTTCTCGGTGCCCGCCGCGCCGCGGGCCGACATGTACTTCGCCCGAATCGCCGCAACGCTGACCGACCACGGCTGGACCGAGGGCCTGCCGCCCAACAATCACGCCTTCGCCACGACGTTTACCAAGGACGCCGTCACGGTGATCGTTTACCGCCACGACGACGAGCCCAATGTGGGCGTGCTGCGCGTCTACGGCGAATGCCGGAACATGACCGATCACCGCGCGGACGCGACCGCCTGGACCGATATCACCGGCGAGTTCGCCAGGCCGAGCTGATCGGGCCCGAAACGCACCGCTGCGCCCGACGGCGTCGTCGTCGGGCGCAGCGGTGAGCTCGGTACAGCTGAGGTTATCCGCCGCCGGGGGTGGCACCCAGGCTGCTCTGCAGGTCGCCCTTCATGGCGTTGAGCTGGGCGCCCCAGTACTCCCAGCTGTGGGTTCCATAGGGCGGGAAGTTGAACACGGCGTTGTGGCCGCCGGCCGCGTTGTAGGCGTCTTGGAACTTCTTATTGACGCCGATCATGAAGTTGCTCTCGAGGAACGTGGCCGGCAAATTGGCACCGCCCAGTTCGTTCGGAGTCCCGTTGCCGCAGTACACCCAGAGCCGGGTGTTGTGTTCGACAAGCAGGTTGACGTTGACCAAGGGGTCGTTACGCTGCCACGCGGGGTCGTTGTCAGGCCCCCACATGTCTTCCTTCTTATAGCCGCCGGCGTCGCCCATCGCCAAACCTATCCAGCCCTGCCCCGTGGACGGGCTGAGGTAGCCAGACAGCGACCCGGCATAGACGAACTGGGCCGGGTGGTAATTCGCCAGGTTCATCGCGGAAGCACCCGCCATCGAGATCCCGACCGCGGCGCTGCCGTTCGGCTTGACACCCTTCTCGGACGACAGGTACCCGGGCAGTTCGCTGGTCAGGAACGTTTCCCACTTGTAGGTCGAGCAGCCGGCCTTTCCGCACGCGGGGCGGTACCAGTCGGTGTAGAAGCTGGATTGCCCGCCGACCGGCATGACGATCGAGAGACCCGACTTGTAGTACCACTCGAACGCGGGCGTGTTGATGTCCCAGCCGTTGTAGTCGTCCTGAGCGCGTAACCCGTCGAGGAGGTACACCGCCGGGGAGCCGCTTCCGCCGCTCTGGAACTGGACCTTGATGTTGCGGCCCATCGAGGCGGACGGCACCTGTAGATACTCGACGGGCAGACCCGGGCGCGAAAACGCGCCCGCGGTCGGCGCGCCGCCGGCAAGACCGACCAGGCCCGGCAGGGCCGCTGCCGCTGCCGCACCGACTAATAGCCGGCGCCCCCAGGCCCGGACCTTCTCGCTCAGTTCTGTCATACCTGCCCCTTGTCGTATGTGATGGCGGTCTCAGCAGGAATTTACCGGGTGAATAGGCCGAATGTCGATCGGGACGCGGTGTCGTCTCGATTTGGTATCGCTTTTCTTCCGGCAATTTCGCGGCCCGGATTAGGGCACGGCAGCCCCACCGGCCGGCCGGTTCGCCACCCGGCACCACCGGGGACCGGTCCAAAACGCCTGGCAGCGGTGGCTGGGCCCGGGTTTTACTCAATGGCACAAAGGCCCATTCTCGGTCCCGCCGTGACGGGCGCCCGCTCCGCGACGGCTAACCGCAGCGGAAAAGGCCGATTCGGTGCGCAAGAGCTTTATCACGGCGGAAACATGCGACGGTTTCGCGGCGCCGCGGGCCGCTCGCTCACCGGCGCGTCCCGTCCGCGGGCGGCGGTTGTCGCCCGGGGGCGAAGCCGAACCGGGGCAGCCGGACTTGCGCCGACCGCGTAGGCTCTCACGGAGCAAGCCGATGGAGACCACATTTTCTCGGTCCGTTCCGGCTCTCACGAACCACCTCACCAGGGGAATTACTGGTGCGCGCGGTGCGGTGAGGGTGTCGGAGGTCCGGGACCGATTTGGGGCATAAGTTTTGGACACGGTACTTGGGCTATCAGTGACGCCGACCGCCATTGGGTGGGTCCTCGCTGAGGGACACGGCGCGGACGGCACCATCCTGGACCACCGGGAGATGGCGCTGGTCCCAGGCCGCGGCGTCCGCGCCCTCAGTACCGCAGAGCAAGTAGCCGACGAGGTATTGCGGGTGGAAGCGCAGGCGGCTGCCAGCGATCGTCGGCTGCGCGTCATCGGGGTTACCTGGAACGACGAAGCGTCCGCCCAGGCGGCACTGCTGCTGGAAGCGCTTACCGACGCCGGCCTCGACAACGTCGTGCCGGTCCGTGCGCTCGACGCGGTCGAAACACTGGCCCAGGCCATCGCGCCGGTCATCGGCTACGAGCAGACCGCCGTCTGCCTGCTCGAACGTGAGGGGACGACCGTTGCCATGGTCGACACTCACGACGGGGAGACACGGACGGCCACCAAGCAGGTGGGCGGCGGCTTCGACGGCCTGACCCGCTGGCTGAGCGGCATGTTCGACCGCAATGGCTGGCAGCCGGGCGGGGTCGTCGTCGTCGGCGCGCAGAGCGACGTCGACGGTTTCTCCTGGCAACTCGAAAAGACGCTGCCGGTACCGGTTTTCGTGCAAACGATGGCGCAGGTGACCATCGCACGGGGCGCGGCGCTGACCGCCGCCCGCAGCACCGAGTTCACCGACGAGCAGTTGGTGATGCAGGACAGTGCGCCCGCCGCACCGCCCGCACCGCCGCGCAAGCTTTCATACGCCGGCGCCGTCACCACCCTGGCCGCCGGTGTGGTCACGTTCGTCTCCTCGTTATCGCTCGCCGTGGGTATTCAGTTGGCCCCGGCCAGCAAGCCTGGCCCACGGCACGCGGTGCAGCCGCCCACACCACAAATCGCCGAAGCCGTGGCGCCGCCCCCGGTCGTCGCGCCGCTGACCCCGCAGGCGAAGGTGCCCGCCGGTGAACCGATTACCGAACCCGCCGCCCCAGAGGTGCAGCAGTCCGAACCCGGTACCCGGCAGCCCTACCTGACAAGGGTTCTCGAGCACATACCGGCCGACGCCGGTGAGCCGACGGGCGACTCGGCGCCACAGGCGCCCGCGCTGCCGCAGCCCTGACGTCGAACCGCTCAGGCGTCCTTCGCGTGCGTCGCGGTGAAGGACAACGCAACGTCGTCGGCGACCTGGAGCGAACCCATCAGCAGTGAGTACGGCTTGACGCCGTAGTCCGTCTGCCGGACCGTGGACTCGGTGGACATGCGCCACGCGTCCCCGAGATCCTCTGTCCGCAGCTCGATTACGTGGTTCCGCGTCTTCCCCCGCACGGTGAGTTCGCCGCTGAGCCGGTATCCATCGCCGGTCTTGTCGACCGCCCGTGCGACGAAACGGATCTCGGGAAACCGGCTGGCATCCAACGACTTCAGGGCGTTGGACCGCACCAAGGCCTTCTCGGGCGCGGACAATCCCTTGACACCGCCCTCGCCGCGCAGCACCTCAAGCGAGTCGGTTTCGACCACGAGCTCGACCGCGGCCGGCTCGGAACCGGCCCAGCTCACGGTGGCGTGCCAGCGGGTCATCGCGATCGTGAGCCGGTGCCCCATCCGGGCGGCGCGGCCCTGGACTCCCGTGGCAAGCAGTAGTTCGCCGTCGGACGCGTCCAGTCGCCACTCGTCGGTCATGGGCCGATGTGCGATCACATCGTCAGGACCGTGCGGTAATGCGCGCGTCCCTGCTCCAACGCCGCGTAGCCCTCGGCGGCCTGCGACAGCGGCAGTTCCTCGACCCAGGCCCGCACCCCGGACAGCACGGCGAAATGCATTGTGTCTTCAACATCTTTCGCCGTGCCCGAGGGATGCCCGACGATGCTGATCCCGGGTGTGATGAGCTGGACGGGACTGATCGGCAACGGTTCCGGCGTGACGCCAATGGTGACGAGCTCGCCCTGCGGCGATATCCCGCCGACGGTCGCGGCCATCGCCGGCGAGTTGCCCGCGGTCGCCAGCACGACCGCGGCCCCACCCAAGGCCTTCAGCGCCTCTGCGGGATCGGTGGCAGTGGAGTCAATATAGTGGTGGGCGCCCAACTTCCGGGCGTCCCCCTCCTTGCCGGTGCCGCGAGCGATGGCGATGGTCTCGAAGCCCATCGCCCGGGCGAACTGCACCCCGAGGTGCCCGAGCCCGCCGACACCGAGGATGGCGACCCGGTCGCCCGGCACCGCCTTCGTATGGCGCAGCGCGTTATAGGTGGTCACACCGGCGCATCCCATCGGCGCGGCTTCCGCGTCGGAAAGCCCTTCCGGTATGCGAGCGAGCGCGCTCCCCGGGACGGTCACCGATTCCGCGTACCCGCCTGGATATTGGTAGCTGGGGACCTTCCCGTTCTCGCAATGGATGAAGTGGCCTTTCCGGCATTCATCGCAGTGGTAGCAGCACCCGCCGAACCACCCGACCGCGACCCGATCGCCGACGGCGAAACCGTCCACACCCGCACCGAGTTCGGCTATCGTCCCGGCGATTTCGTGCCCGGGCGTCAACGGCCACGTCATGCCGGGGAAGCCACCGGCGACAAAGTGTGCGTCCGTGCCGCAGATTCCGCACGCGGTCACGGTTATCCGCGCCTCACCGCGTCCCGGTGGCTTGGTTTCGACATCGACCAGTTCCAACGGTGCCCCGGCCGACGCTACGTGAACTGCTCGATGGGTTGCCATGCAGTTGAGGCTACTGGGCGGCAGGGGATTTCGCGCCGTCGGTGTGGTAGTCGACCTGCCAGTGCTTGATCCCGTTGAGCCAGCCGGATCGGAGCCGTTCGGGCTTCCCGATCGATTCCAGGTTCGGGATGCCGTCGGCGATGGCGTTGAACATCAGGTCGATGGTCATGCGCGCCAGGTTCGCGCCGATGCAGTAATGCGCGCCGGTCCCGCCGAAACCCACGTGCGGGTTCGGGTCGCGCAGGATGTTGAAGGTGAACGGGTCGTCGAAGACGTCCTCGTCGAAATTGGCTGAGCGGTAGACCATCACCACCCGCTGGCCCTTCTTGATCTGCACGCCGGACAGTTCGTAGTCCTCGAGCGCGGTGCGCTGGAATGACGTCACCGGGGTGGCCCACCGGACGATCTCGTCGGCCGCGGTGGCGGGGCGCTCCCTCTTGAACAGCTCCCACTGATCGGGGAAGTCGGTGAAGGCCATCATGCCCTGGGTGATGGAGTTGCGGGTTGTTTCGTTGCCGGCCACGGCCAGCAGGATGACGAAGAAGCCGAACTCGTCGTCGGAGAGCTTGTGGCCGTCGATGTCCGCCTGGACCAACTTGGTGACGAGGTCTTCGCCCGGATTCGCCGTCCGGTCGGCGGCCATCTGCATGCCGTACATGATGAGTTCGACGGACGCGGTGATGGCGTCGTTGCTGGCGAACTCCGGATCCTGGTCGCCGACCATCTCGTTGGACCAGTGGAAGAGCTTCTTGCGGTCTTCCTGCGGCACACCCATCAACCCGGCAATCGCCTGCAACGGCAACTCGCACGAGACCTGCTCGACGAAGTCACCGCGCCCCTCCGCCGCCGCTTCCGCGACGATGCGCCGCGCCCGCTCGGCGAGGTCGTCGCGCAGGCGCTCGATGGCCCGGGGGGTGAACGCCCGCGAGATGATCTTGCGCAGCCGAGTGTGTTGCGGCGCATCCATGTTGAGCAGGACGAACTTGCCGCGTTCGACTTGTTCGCCGACCGTTCCGTCCTTGTAGCGCGGCAGCGCGGTGTTTTTCAGGCTGGAGAAGACGTCGCTGCGTAGCGAGACCTCTTTGACGTCCTTGTGCTTGGACACCACCCAGAAGCCGCCGTCGTCGAATCCGCCGGCCCCGATCGGTTGTTCGTTCCACCAGATCGGCGCGGTCCGCCGCAGTTCGGCCAGTTCCTCCACCGGCAACCGCTCGGCGTGGATGTCCGGGTCGGTGAAGTCGAATCCGGGAGGAAGATTGGGGACCGGCTTGGCGGTTGGCTCGACGGTTGGCATTGCCCGCTCCTCGATGACGAAGTGGTCTAGTCGTCTTTGTGCAAATAAACCATTGCCGCACCACGGTTGGGAAGCGTTGACACAAGATCGCCGGGCACAAATTGAAACGTGTTCCTCGTTCTCGGGCCGCCTGGCCGATACGGTCTTGTGGCCCGCGTCTCGATGGATATGCTTTGGTGCAGGTCACCGGCGACGACAGGCGGGGTGGAACATGATTCGGGAACTGCTCAGCGCCGCTTCGATAGCGGGCATCGCGATCGGCATGGCGCCGAGCGCCGCAGCCGGGTACGACGGCGACGTGCCAGGCATGAACTATCAGGCCTCGTTGGGCGCGCCGTGCGACAACTACGAGCGCTTCATCTTCGGTCGGGGCCCCAGCGGCCAGGCCGAGGCGTGCCACTTCCCCCCGCCGAACCAGTTCCCCGCGGCCACCACCGGGTATTGGGTCATCTCCTACCCCCTGTACGGGGTGCAGCAGGCCGGCGCGAAGTGCCCTGGACCGCAGGCGGCGGCGCAGTCGGATCGCGGGCTGCCGATGCTGTGCCTGGGGGCGCAGGGTTGGCAAGAGGGCTGGTTCACCGGGGCGGGATTCTTCCCTCCGGCTGGATGAGCGGCTGAGTCATGAACGACGGCCGGCCCGGCGAGACCCTCGTCCCGCGCTGGCTTCGGTTCGTCCTCGCGTCCGATCGTGCCGGCTCGGCGTGGTACATCGGGACGGGATTCTTTTTCGCGCCGGTCCTCGCAGTGCTGTCGCCGTGGCCCGCGGTCACCGCCGTGCTGTGGGGAATCATCGGGCTGGCCGGGCTGTGGCTCGGCCTGCTGGGGATCGCGATGGCCGTCGGCCTGGCCCGAATCTTGCGGTCCGGGGCCGAAATCCCCGAGGACTACTGGCGCAGCCTGGTGAACTACTAGCCCGGCGCACCCCGGCTAGAGTCATAGCAACTGTCCTGCGACCAAAGGAGACTCGAGATGGCTTTCAACCCGAAGGATGCGGTCGACGCGGCCAAGGACATCGCGACCAACGCGGTCGAAAAGGCCTCCGACATCGTCGAACACGCCAGCGACATCATCCGCGGTGACATCTCCGGCGGCGCCAGCGGGATCGTTCAGAACTCGATCGAGATCGGCACGTACGCGGTCGACAGGACGAGGGAGATGTTCAGCGGCCGCGACGCGCTCGACGACGACGAGGTCTAGTTCCGCCGTCAGACCGACGCGGCCTCGTTGAGTTCGTCAAGCCGGTTGGTCGCTTCCAGGTATTCCTGCACCCAGCGCTCGATGACGGTCGCCGTCTTCTCCACCTTGGTGAACTGACCGACGACCTGACCGACCGGATTGAACGCGACGTCCACGCTCTCGTTCGGGTACCGGTTGGTGGCCCGCACCGCCATGCCGGAGACCATGTACTGCAACGGCATACCGAGCGGCTTCGGGTTGTCCGGCTGCTCCCACGCCTCGGTCCAGTCGTTGCGCAACATGCGGGCCGGCTTACCGGTGAACGACCGGCTGCGAACGGTGTCCCGGCTGCCCGCCTTGACGTACGCCTGCTGCTGAACCGGCGTGTTCGAGGATTCCTCGACCATCAGCCACTGCGAGCCCGTCCATGCGCCTTGGGCCCCCAGCGCCAACGCCGCGGCGATCTGCTGGCCGCTGCCGATACCGCCGGCCGCCAGCACCGGCACGGGGGCGACTTCCTTGACCACCTGCGGCCACAACACGATTGAGCCCACCTCACCGCAGTGGCCGCCGGCCTCGCCGCCCTGGGCGATGATGATGTCGACGCCCGCGTCCGCGTGCTTGCGGGCCTGCGACGGCGAGCCGCACAGCGCGGCGACTTTGAGCCCGGCCTCGTGGATGTGCTTGATCATGTCGGGCGGGGGAGTGCCGAGCGCGTTGGCGATCATCTTCACCTTCGGGTGCTTCAGCGCCACCTCGACCTGGGGCGTGGCGGTCGCCTCGGTCCACCCGAGCAGCTGCAGGCTGTCGCCGTCGCTGTCCTCGATCGGCACGCCGTGGTCGGCGAGGATCTTCTTGCCGAAGTCGAGGTGTTCCTGGGGCACCATCTTGCGCAGCGTCTCGGCGAGCTCTTCGGCCGAGAGGTGCGAGTCCATGCCCTCGTACTTGTTCGGGATGACGATGTCGACGCCGTAGGGGTGGTCGCCGATGTTCTCGTCAATCCAGTTGAGTTCGATCTCCAGCTGCTCGGGGGTGAAGCCGACCGCGCCGAGGACGCCGAACCCCCCGGCCTTGCTGACCGCCACCACGACATCACGGCAGTGGGTGAACGCGAAAATCGGAAACTCAATACCAAGCTCATCGCAGATGGCGGTGTGCATGCCTACTCCTGGGGCGCGGAACCGAAGCTCAACAAATTGAAACGTGTTCTAGTTTAGTACGAACCGCATTGACGTGGCCAGCGGGTCTTGACCTGCGTTTTGTCACTACGACCCGTCGGCCCCGTCAGAGTGCGGCGCTGCGCACGACCCACAGCGCCACGAACGCGAACATGCAGCCGGCACACACCAGGTGATCCCGGCAGACGGAGCGCGCCAGCCGGGTCTGCTCGGGCGGATCGTCCGCGCGCCGCCCCAGCCGCACCGCGTCGGGGACCGTTTGCGTCAGCGCGAGCATGATCGGAAGCCCGGCCAGGACGACCGACAGTGCCAGCAGCCACCACGGCTCCGGCCCCAGCGCGGACTGGTAGGTCAACGCCGCCACCAGGATCACCATGACGGCGGCGATCAGCCGATTCATCGGGCGAGACGTGGTGGTGGCGCGATGGTAGTAAGCCGCGATGGAAGCGAGCACCTCCTCGGGCAGATCGGCTGGCGGAGAACGGAATCGGAGCACCTGCACATCGAAGATCAGATCCATCCACAAGACTGCGAGCAGGAATCCGGCGCAGGCCGTGAGCAACGAGGCCATGGCGCTCCTCCATCTCCGTGCCACTGGGAGCACGCGTCGACGTGCACCCATTGTTTCCCAGCCCCACGTCGAAATGGAATCACTTCTGCCACTTGAGTTTCAGCGGCGATCGGGGCGAGCGGGATCAGACAGCTCAAACTCGTCATTCAGGGACCGCTCGACATCCGTCTGGTCGCCGAACGGATTGTTGTCGGTGGCCCGCCGTACTATTCGAACATGCGTTCGAGTAACCGTGAGGAGATCGCCGCGGACTATGCCGCGCTGAGCGATGTCGTTTCCCGCATTCTCGGCCACTCCTACCTTCCACCACCCCGAAAAGCTGATGTCGGACGGGGACGAGGACGTCGACCCGCCGTAGCGATCGGACTATTGATCCGCTCCGTGGCCAGCGGGTAGCGTAGTGCTGCCAATTACGACACCGCACGTCGCGTAATTGGGTTACGCCCGTCTCCGAGAGGATCGGCTCGATGCGCAGCGCCTATGCCGGCGATCCCTTCACCACGTCCACGGCGGAGATCGAGGCCGCCCTCGCGGACGTCAGCATCCCGACGCTGTTGCTTTCGCTGGTGCACATCACCGGTGACCCGCGGTTCATCCGCGACTTCAAACAGATGGGCGTCTTCCTCAACGAGATTCAGGGGTTCATGTCCGAGGAGGACAAGGCGCGGGCCCGCGCGGCGGCCCTGCCGGCGATCATCGACTATCGGGACCGCGGTTGCCCAGAGCCAAAGCCCCTGAGCCTCGACCTCATTCGGGAGATGATGGACTGGGCGGCCTGCGAGCACGTGCCCGACGATTACCTGCCGCTGATCCTGGAAGAGATGGACCTCGACGGCGTCGATCCCCGCCGCCCCCATGCCCTGCCGGCTGACGGCGCGGCGGACATGCCGGTCCTCGTCGTCGGCTGCGGCGAATCGGGCATCCTGGCCGGAATCCGGCTCAAGCAGGCAAACATTCCGTTCACCATCGTGGAGAAGAACGCCGGACCGGGCGGAACATGGTGGGAGAACAGCTATCCCGGTGCGCGCGTCGACGTCGCGAACCACTTCTATTGCTACAGCTTCGAACCCAATAACGACTGGACGCATTTCTTCGCCGAACAGCACGAGCTGCAGGACTACTTCACGAAGGTCATGGCGAAGCACGACCTGGCCGAGCACGTGCTGTGGAACACCGAGGTGCTGGCCGCCGAGTGGGTCGACGACGACGCCACCTGGAGCATCCGGCTGCGCGGCGCCGAGGGCCAGACGAGCACCGTGCGCGCGCGAGCCCTGATCACCGCGGTCGGCCAGCTGAACCGGCCGAACATCCCCCACTTCGACGGCGCCGACAGCTTCGCGGGGCCGTCATTTCACTCCGCCGCCTGGGACCACTCGGTCGACCTGCGCGGCAAGCGGGTCGCGCTGATCGGCGCCGGCGCCAGCGGCTTCCAGATCGCCCCCAGCATCGCCCCGGAGGTCGAGCACCTCACCGTGTTCCAGCGGACCGCGCAGTGGATGTTCCCCAACCCGATGTACCACGACGAGGTCGGCGAGGGCATGCGCTGGGCCATGCGCCACCTGCCGTTCTATGGACGGTGGTACCGGTTTCTGGTGCTCTGGCCCGGGTCCGACAAGGGCCTGGACGCCGCGGAAAGCGACCCGAACTACGCCGACCAGGACCACGCCGTCAGCGACATCAACGCCGCCGCCCAGATGATGTTCTCCCAGTGGATCACCAGCCAGGTCGGTGAAGGGGACGAACTGCTGGGCAAGGTGATGCCGGACTATCCCGCCTGCGGCAAACGGACCCTGCAGGACAACGGCAGCTGGCTGCAGACGCTGCGACGCGACAACGTCGACCTGGTGCGCACGCCCATCCGGCGGATCACCCCACACGGCATCGTCACCCAAGACGGCGAGACGCACGAGGCCGACATCATCGTGTACGCCACGGGATTCCGGCACACCGACGTGTTGTGGCCGCTGAAGATCACCGGTCGCGACGGGGTCGACCTGCGCGAGATGTGGGGGAGCCGTCCGTACGCCTACCTCGGCATCACCGTCCCGAAGTTCCCCAACTTGTTCATCATCTACGGGCCCGGGACCCACCTCGCCCACGGTGGCAGCCTGATCTTCCAGTCCGAACTGCAGATGCGCTACATCGACCAGTGCCTGGCGCGGCTGGCCGAAGGGGACGTGCACTCGCTGGAGCCGAAGCCCGACGCCGCCGCCGCGTGGCATGAGCGGACGCAGACCCAGATCAAGAAGATGGTGTGGGCGCACCCCGCGGTCAAACACTCCTACTTCAAGAACGCCGACGGGGAGATCCACACCGTCAGTCCGTGGCGCCTCAACGAGTACTGGGCGGCGGTCCGCGAGCCCGATTGGGCCCAATTCGTGGTACGGCAAGGGAAGTGAGCACGCCAGCATGCGCACGGTAGTCGTCGACGGGCCCCGCGCCATCCGGGTGGAAACCCGGCCAGATCCCGCCCTTCCCGGCCCCGACGGAGCGATCGTCCAGGTCACCGCTGCCGGCATCTGTGGTTCCGACCTGCACTTCTACGAGGCCGATTTCCCGATGCCCGAGCCGATTGCGCTGGGACATGAAGCGATCGGCACCGTGGTGGAGGCGGGCCCGCAGGTGCGCACCGTCAAGGTGGGCGACCTCGTCATGGTGTCGTCGGTGACCGGGTGCGGCGCCTGCGCAGGCTGCGCCACCCGCGATCCGGTCTTGTGCCACAACGGGTTCCAGATATTCGGCGGCGGCTTGCTCGGTGGCGCGCAGGCCGATCTGCTGGCCGTGCCCGCCGCCGACTTCCAGCTGCTGAAGATGCCGGAATCGATCAGCACCGAACAGGCGCTGCTGCTCACCGACAACCTCGCCACCGGCTGGGCGGCGGCGCAACGCGCCGACATCCCGTTCGGCGGCACCGTGGCGGTCATCGGCTTGGGCGCTGTCGGACTGTGCTCGCTGCGCAGCGCGCTGTTCCAAGGCGCCGCAACGGTTTTCGCGGTCGATCAGGTGGACGGGCGGCTGGACCGCGCCGCCAAGTGGGGGGCGACACCCCTGAAGGCCCCCGCGGTCGGGGCCATCCTCGACGCCACCGGTGGCCGCGGCGCGGACGCGGTGATCGATGCCGTCGCCACGGACGCCTCCCTGACGGACGCTCTCAATGCGGTGCGAGCGGGCGGTACCGTCTCGGTTGTCGGCGTGCACGACATGAATCCGTTCCCGCTCAACGCCCTGGGCTGCCTGATCCGCAGCATCACCCTGCGGATGACGACCGCGCCCGTGCAGCGCACCTGGCCGGAATTGATCCCGCTGCTGCAGTCCGGGCGGCTGGATGTCGACGGCATCTTCACGACGACGCTGCCGCTGGACGAGGCGGCGAAGGGCTACGCCACGGCGGCGTCTCGGTCGGGCGACGACGTGAAGATCCTGCTGACGCCGTAGCCCGCTACCGGGTGGCCGTTATGTATTGGGACCGCATGAAACTGTCGATCTTGACGTCGACGTCCGGCGGGGTCATTCCGTAGCCGGCCTGCAAGTCGAGCGTGCTGCGGACGGGATCGACCGACCAACCGTGGGCGGCCAGCCGTTCCGCGGGGTCCGTCTGGGGCTCGTAGGTCAGGGCGGAAAAGTCGACGTCGCCGGACATGTTGACGCCGGGATGGGCCGTCTCCAGGGCCTCGAGTTGGTCATGGTCGAGGCGGGAACCCAACGCCCCGATGGCGATTCGGCTGCCGGGCGCGCTGAGTCCGCTGATCCGGGTGAAAAGCGTGTTCTGGGCCTCGTCGGTCAGGTAGGGCAGCACGCCCTCCACCGACCAGGCGCTGGGCCGCTCCACGTCGAAGCCCGCGTCCTCCAGGGCTCTGGACCAGTCGGCGCGCAGGTCGGCCGCGACCTCGACCCGGGGGGCCTTGGGTTTGGCGCCGTGCTGGGCGAGCACGTGGGCCTTGAACTCCAGCACCTTCGGTAGATCGACCTCGAAAATCCTTGTGCCCTGGACCCATTCGAGCCGATACGCGCGGGAGTCCAGACCGGCGGCGACGATCACCGCCTGGCGGATGCCCGCGGCGCCGGCCTCGACGAAGAAGTCGTCGAAGAACCGCGTCTGCACGCCGTAGAGGCGAGGAAAGGCCAGCTCGTCTTCGGAGGTCCCCGGGTTTGCGAGCTTGGCCGCCAAGTAGGGGTCCCGCGACGCTTCGATGAAAACCTTGGCGTAGTCATCCCGGACGAGTGGTCGCGGGCTCAGCGCGTGGAGCGCGCGCCATCCGGCCACCAGCAGGGCGGTGTAACCCACGCTGCTGACGATGTCCCAGTTGTCGTCGTCGGAACGGAGCGACCCAAACTCAGGCGTCGGGCTCATGATCGCCCCTCCCATCAACAATCGGCCCCGGCAAGAGACGTATCCAACGTACCCGTCGGTTCAGAGTTCGAGGAGCACCGTGACGGGACCGTCATTGACCAGTTCGACCTGCATGCTCGCACCGAACACCCCGGTCTGGACCTCGGCGCCCAGCCGCCGCAGCGCGTCGGCGAAGGCCGCGACCAGCGGCTCGGCTGCTCCGCCCGGCGCGGCCGCGTTCCACGACGGCCGTCGGCCCTTGGCGGTGTCGGCGTAGAGGGTGAACTGGCTGACCACCAGTATGGGCGCGCCAACGTCGGCCGCCGATCGTTCGTCGTCGAGAATCCGCAAATACCAGAGCTTTTCAGCGAGCCGGCGCGCCCTGTCGAGATCATCGCCGTGGGTGACGCCCACGAAAGCCAACAAGCCCTGACCGGCCGGCCGAATGGCGCCCACCACTGCACCGTCGACCGCCACCGTCGCCGACGTCACCCGCTGCACCAGGACCCGCATGGGCCTTGATGCTGCCAGGCCGGGCCCGAACAGCTTGGGTAGGCTCGTTGGATGTCTGTGCTCGTGGCGTTCTCCGTCACCCCGATGGGGGTGGGCGAGGGCGTCGGCGAGATCGTCGCCGAAGCGGTTCGGGTGGTCCGCGATTCCGGCCTGCCCAACCGGACGGATTCGATGTTCACCGTCATCGAGGGCGAAACCTGGGAAGAGGTGATGGGGGTCGTACAGCGCGCCGTGGAGGCGGTCGCCGCCCGCGCGCCCCGGGTCAGCACGGTGATCAAGGCGGACTGGCGGGCCGGGGTCAGCGACGCGATGACGCAGAAGGTCGCCACCGTCGAGCGTTACCTCGAAGGCGGCTAACCCAGAACGCCTCGCTCGGCTATGCCTTCTCGCGCTGCCAGTAGGCTCATGCCGGTGAGCGCACGCGCAGGCATCGTCGTCACCGGAACCGAAGTCCTCACCGGGCGCGTCCAAGATGCGAACGGTCCCTGGATCGCGGATCGCCTCCTGGAGCTGGGCGTCGAGCTGGCGCACATCACGATCTGCGGCGACCGCGCGAAAGACATCGAGGCGCAGCTGCGCTTCATGGCGGAACAAGGCATGGACCTGATCGTCACCAGCGGCGGCCTGGGCCCGACGGCCGACGACATGACGGTCGAGGTGGTGGCGCGCTTCTGCGGCCGCGACTTGGTGCTGGACGACGAGACCGAGAACAAGATCGCGAACATCCTCAAGAAGCTGATGGCCCGCTTCGAGGGCGTCGACTTCGACGCGGTGCGCGCCGCCAACCGCAAGCAGGCGATGATTCCCGCCGGAGCGCAGGTGCTCGACCCGGTGGGCACCGCGCCGGGTGTCGTCGTCCCCGGCAAGCCGACGGTCATCGTCCTTCCGGGCCCGCCGCGGGAGCTGCAGCCGATGTGGAGCCGGGCCATCGAGACGCCCGCGGCGCAGCAGGCGATCGCCGGCCGAACGCTCTATCGGCAGGAAACCGTGCGAATGTTCGGGCTGCCCGAATCGGGTCTGGCCGAGACGTTGCGCGACGCCGAGACGTCGGTGCCGGGCTTCGAGTCGCTCGAGATCACCACCTGCCTACGGCGGGGCGAGGTCGAGATGGTTACCCGCTACGAGCCGGACGCCGCAGCCAGCTACGCGAAACTGATGCAGCTGGTGCGCGACAAGCACTCTCAGCAGCTCTTCTCCGAGGACGGCTCCACAGTCGACGACCTGGTGGCCCGGGCGCTGGCCGGCCGCCGGATCGCAACGGCCGAATCCTGCACGGCGGGGCTGCTGGCCGCGCGGCTGACCGACCGCCCCGGATCGTCGGACTACGTCGCCGGCGGGGTGGTGTCCTACTCGAACGAGGCCAAAGCGGAGCTGCTCGGCGTTGACCCGGCGCTGATCGAGGCGCACGGAGCGGTGTCCGAGCCGGTGGCCGAGGCGATGGCGGCCGGCGCCATCCGCCGCTTCGGCGCGGACACCGCCGTCGCGATCACCGGCATCGCAGGCCCCGGCGGTGGCACACCCGAAAAACCCATCGGGACGGTCTGTTTCAACGTGACCCTCATCGACGGCCGCAAGGACACCCGAACCCTGCGGCTGCCCGGCAACCGCTCCGACATCCGGGAGCGCTCGACGACCGTGGCGATGCACCTGCTGCTGCGACTGCTCAGCGCGGCCGACTAGGAGCGACGCCCGATCACGTCATTTCGGTTGGCAGAAAAGCGCTTTCGGCGGTCCCGAAGCGGATGCCCGTGGCGTCCTTGCCGATCAGCGTCAGGAACGCGACCGCGATCAGCACCGGCACGATCGTCGCCGCCAGGGCGAAGGGATACCCGTGCGACTCGGCAAGGCGCTCTTGAATGGGTAGGTTGAACGCCGCCAACAGGTTTCCCAACTGGTAGGTGACGCCGGGGTACAGGCCGCGGATCGCGTCCGGCGACATCTCGGTCAGGTGGGCGGGGATTACGCCCCACGCGCCCTGCACGAACAGCTGCATCAGGAATGAACCGAGGCACAGCATCGCCGCCGTGCGCGAGTAGGCGAACAGCGGCACGATCGGCAGGCCGAGCATCGCGCAGAAGATGATGGTGTAGCGGCGGCTGAACCGCTGTGACAGCGTGCCGAAGACAAGCCCGCCGATGATGGCGCCGATGTTGTAGACGATCACGATCAATTTGACGGTAGCGCTGGACAGGCCGGCGCCGTGGTTGGCGGTCGAGGTCAGGAAGGTCGGGTAGACGTCCTGGGTGCCGTGGCTCATCCAGTTGAATGCCGTCATCAGCAGCACCAGGTAGAAGAATCGGCGGATGATCGCCCCGTCGCGCAGCACGTCGCGGATCCTGGTGCTGGTCAGTTTCATCTGGTCCTGCGCGGCTTCCCAGACCTCGGACTCCTCCACGCGGTAACGGATGATCAGGCTGACCAGAGCGGGGACGATGCTCAGCGCGAAGAGCCACCGCCACGACAACCCGAGCCAGTTCATCACCACCAGCGAGGCGACGCTCGCCAGCAGGTAGCCGAACGCGTAGCCCTCCTGGAGCAACCCGGAAAAGAAGCCGCGTCGCTCGACGGGAACCTTTTCCATCGCCAGCGCGGCGCCCAGGCCCCACTCACCGCCCATGCCGATGCCATAGAGCAGCCGCAGGATCACCAGCACGGTGAAGTTGGGTGCGAACGCGCACAGGAAGCCCACCACGGAGTAGAACATCACGTCCACCATCAGCGGCAGCCGGCGCCCGACACGGTCG
Source organism: Mycobacterium sp. E3305 (assembly GCF_001666785.1). Taxonomy (NCBI): domain Bacteria; kingdom Bacillati; phylum Actinomycetota; class Actinomycetes; order Mycobacteriales; family Mycobacteriaceae; genus Mycobacterium; species Mycobacterium sp. E3305. Next base: position 39,396 of record NZ_LZJA01000073.1, read on the forward strand.
GCCCACAACCCGAACAGCAGCGCGCCGACGGGACGCATGATCAGGGTGGCGGTGGTGACGAAGGCGACCTCTGCCTTGCTGTGGTGGAAGGTCTTGGCGATGTCGGCGTAGACGAGCACGACGATGAAGTAGTCGAAGGCGTCCATCGTCCAGCCCAGCAACGCCGCGACGAACGAGTTTCGCTGATCGGCGGTCAGCTTGTTTCGAGGACTTTGTGTTGTCACGTTGAGCATCGTGGCCTACCGGGCGCGCGATGGCGAGTCTTTCTGCCCGCGTGCCACGACGGCGGGTTTCACCCCGCGCTCATCCCACCAACCTCCGCAGCCCTTGCCGATAGGCGTAGAGGCTGTGGCGCCATAGTGCGCCGGGACCGCCGCTGTTGATGTAGATCGCGGCGCCGACGTGCTCGTAGCCACCACGCGGTCGCAGAGCCGTTTCAACATGCAATCCGCGAGAGTAAGTTCCGGATACATGCGCATCATCGACGCCGACGGACACGTCGCCGAGAATCCCTCGCTGGCGATCGAAGCGATCAAACGCTGGCCGCAGTACGTCAAGCCCAGCACCGACGGGCGGATGCGGTTGACGTTCGAAGGCCGCAACTACCCGGAGGACCGGGGCCCGGGTGCGGGGTGTCCGCCGGAGCACGGCATCAGCGATGCGCCCGACATCAACTGTCGATCCACCGAGGGCGTGCTGGGCGACGCCGACCGCGACCACATCGACACGATGGTGCTGTACCCGAGCCTCGGCCTGTGCGCGCCCACCCTCGAGGATCCCGAGTTCGCCGCCGGGTTCGCCCGGCTCTACAACCAGTGGATCGCGGATTACTGCGCACCGTCGGGTGGACGGTTGCGGGGCGTCGCCGTGACCCCGATCGAGCATGGCCAGGCGGCGATCGACGTCATGACCGAAGCGAAAGACCTTGGGCTGGTGGCGACCCTGGTGCCGCCGGCGCTCAAGACGCGAAACCTCGACCACCCCGACCTCGACCCCTTCTACGCCGCGGCGGTGGATCTGGAGATGCCGTTGGGCATCCACGGCGCCCCGGGCATTCACCTGCCGAAGATCGGCGTGGACCGGTTCACCAATTACATTCAGGTGCATTGCATCAGTTTTCCGTTCGACCAGATGACGGCGATGACGGCGTTGGTGTCCGGCGGTGTCTTCGAGCGCCACCCGCAGTTGCGCGTCGCCTTCCTCGAGGCCGGCGCGGGGTGGGTCCCGTTCTTCATGGATCGCCTGCACGAGCACTACGAGAAGCGAGGCGACTGGGTCGAACGCGGCTGGCGCCGCGATCCGCACGAATATCTGGCCGCGGGCAATATCTGGGTGACGTGCGAGCCGGAGGAGCCCATCCTGCCCGGGGTGATCGACGTGCTGGGCGCCGACTTCATCATGTTCGCCAGCGACTACCCGCACTGGGACGGCGAATGGCCGGAAAGCACCAAGCACCTGCGGACTCGCCCGGACATCAGCGAAGAGGCACGCGAAAAAATCGGTGGGTTGAACGCGCAGCGCTTCTACAACCTGAATTAGGTTCTGCTGGTTGGCGACTGGCAACCAGCGACCGGAGTTGGCTCAATGGCGGTCGCGGATGTACCGCGTTATCGCCGGCCTCCCGCACAAACGCCGTGTCAAGCGACCCGATAGCCTCGGACGATACGGAAATTTGCGTCGAGACGAGGTTCTGCATGGCTGACAAATGGTTCTCCGACATCAGCGCGCCGGGACAATTGACCCTCGCGGACGTGTGCGACCAGATCGAGGAGAAAATCCATCTCAACGCGGACAACCAGAAACCCCCGCATGAGTTTCCCGACTGGCAGTCATGTGTGGCGGATCGGGACGCCACGATTGCCAAGTTGAGCGCCGCCGTGGTCAACCTCTGCCAGATGGTGAAGCACTTGGCGTCGCAGCGCGGTGACGCTTAGCTCGGCGGTGAGCTGAACGGGCTGCCGTTCTCGCACCGGTGGTGAGAGGATCGTGGGCATGGGCCCCTTTCTGCTCCGCGCCGCGCTGACCGGTTTCGCGTTATGGCTGGTGACGAAGTTCGTCCACGGGATCACGTTCGTCGGCGGTGACACGAGGCTGGAGCGGGTCGGCATCATCTTCGTCGTCGCCGTCATCTTCGGTCTGGTCAACGCGTTCATCAAGCCGATCGTCCAGATTCTGTCCATCCCGCTCTACATCCTCACCCTTGGGTTGTTCCACATCGTCGTCAACGCGCTGATGTTGTGGCTCACCGCCCGCATCACCGAGCACACCACGCACTGGGGTCTGCAGATCGATCACTTCTGGTGGACGGCGATCTGGGCGGCGATCGTGTTGTCCATCGTGAGCTGGCTGCTGTCGCTGGTGATTCGCGACGTGGGCCGCCGCACCCGGGCCTGAGGGCTCAGCGGCCCTGCCAGCGCGGTGGTCGTTTTTCGGCGAAGGCGCGCGGCCCCTCCTTGGCGTCCTGCGTCTCGAAAATGCGGTCGCTGTGCCGGGTTTCGTTGTCATACGCCGACTCGAGGTCGAGCGCCAACCCCTCGACGGCGGACTGCTTCGTCGCGTACACCGCCAGCGGTGCGTTCGCCGCGATGCGCTCGGCGTAGTCGTACGCGGTGTCCATCAGCCGCTCCGGCGGCACCACCCGATTGATCAGCCCCATCGCCAGGGCGCGGTCCGCGTCCACCATGTCGGCGGTCAGCAGCAGTTCCATCGCCAACGGGTAGGGCATTTGCCGCGGCAGTCGCACGGTGCTACCGCCGCCGGCGAAAAGGCCGCGCTTGGGCTCCATCACCGCGAATCGCGCGGCGGGTACTGCGATCCGGATGTCGGTGGAGCTCAGCATCTCGAAGCCGCCCGCGACGCAGGTGCCATTGATCGCGGCGACGATCGGCTTGTAGACGGGAAACCGGTGCAGGACGGCGTGAATGGCGTCTTCCTTGTTCCACCCTTCCGGCTGCGGTAGTTCGCCCGTGAGTTCGGGAATGAACTTTTTCAGGTCCGCGCCCGTGCAAAAGTCTTGCCCCACCCCGGTAATCACCGCCACCCACGCGTCGGCGTCGTCGCGGAACGCCTCCCACGCGTGGGCCAGGTCGCGGAAATGCGCCATGTCCAGCGAGTTGCGCGTCTCGGGACGGTTGATCGTGATGGTGGCGATGTGCGCGTCCAGCGCGTAGTCGATGCTCACTGCGCCGCCTGGCCGGCCAGCCGGACCACGTCGCGCGCGCAACCCCACGACAAGGTCACGCCGTTGCCGCCGTGGCCGTAGTTGTGGATGCACCAAGCCTCGCCGTGGGCACCATCCAGCGGCTCGCCCTCCACCCGCACCGTGGGACGGTCGGGGCGCAGCGCGGTGATGATCTCTATCACCTGTGCTTCGGCCAGGCGGGGCTCGATCTGCCTGCAGCGCTGCAGGATTCGCTCGGTCACATCGGGATCCGCGGCGGTGTCCCAGCGCCCGGCGACGCTGATGCCGCCGCACACCACCCGCTGAGGATGGGGGAAATAGCAGGTCCATTCCGGGCCGCCGTCGAACTCCAGAAACAGTTGGCGCAGACCGGGATTGGTGAGCACCACGTGCTGGCCGAACAGTGGGCGCACGCTGTCGTCACCGCTCAGTCGTCCCGCGGCGAGGCCGGTGCAGTTGACCACGATCGGCGCGGCGTCGGCGGCCTCGGCCAGCGACCGCACCGGATGCACCTCGATGTCGCAGCCGGCCGCGGCCAGTCGCCGGGTCAGGTAGTCGAGATAGTGCGGCATGTCGATCATCGGCAGCGTGGCTCGAAAGCCGTTGCCGAAGCCGTCCGGGAGGTCGGCCGGATCGGCCGGCCGCAGGTCGGGGATCAGCGCCGCCGCGGACGACATCGCCTCCGTGGCCGTCAATTCACCGACGGCCATCGCCGGGGCCAGTTGGACGCCGGAGCCGGGATCGTCGGCGAGTTCGCTGAAGACCCGCAGCGAGTGCGCGGTCCACGCCAGGGTGTCGCCGGCCCGCTCCGCGGGCCGCGGCGGCAGCCACACCGCGCCGGCCACTTTCGACGTCGTCTGCTGCGGCAGGGCGGCCGTCCAGACTCGCACCGGCCAGCCGGCCTCGGCCAGGCACACGGCCGACGTCAGCCCGCTTACTCCCGCACCGACGACGACGATCTGTTGCGCATTGGCCACGGCGCCACCGTAACGAAACCGGGCGAAATCGCGTCAGCGCTCGTCAGGAATGGGGAGGCTGCTGCCCGCCCTGACCGCCGAGCAACCCGTTGAGGATCCCGAGCGTGCCCTGCACGCTGCCGGGCGCTGCGGTGGGGGGCAGGGCGGCGTCCGGGGTCAGCTGCCAGGGTTGACAACCCGAGGTCTTGAACGCCTTGTCGGTCGGGTCGATCTGCACCACCTGTGGCTTCTTGCTCATCGCGTTGTCGATGATGTTGCCGTCGGGGTTGCCCGTCCGCTTCCAGTAGCAGGTGCCGTTGTTGACGGGGCCGCCCGAGCTGTAGATGCCGGGGGCGATGTCGGAGCCGACGTTGTAGATGCCGTCCTTGTCGATCGTCGTCTTCGGTCCCGGTGCCGGTGTGGCGGCGGGTGAGGCTCCGGGGGAGGCCGCGGGTGAGGGCGCCGACGAGGCGGCCGGCGCGGGCGCCGGCGAGGCAGATGACGGAGGCGGGCCCGGTGGGGGCCCCTGCGAGGCTGCCGGCGACGGTGACGGCGCAGGCGTCTGGTCCGGGTCGGCCCCCGCGAACCCCGCCGAGGCGGTCCAACCCGCGATCATCAGTCCCGCGACGGCCAACCGTGCCGCGGTAGGAACACCAGCCTCAAACCCCATAGCACGCCAGCGTACCGGGGCGGGCACCGTAAATCACACAATGCGGCATACGCCGGTCACCCCCGTCGGGCACGTTAGCCCTGGTCGGAACCTTTAAGTCAGGCGCCGAACGCGGCCGGCATAGCCGAGCGCATGCTCGTACGTCTTGAGGTTGTCGCGAGAAATCCGCGCGTGCACGGGCCGTTCGAGAAGGAACCGCAGCACCGGGTTGTAGGCGTGGTAGGTCTCGTGGAAGGTCAGCACGGTGGTCCCGTCCGGCTGCTCGTCGAGCCGGTGGTAGCCCTCGGCCCGGGACCAGAGCGGCGCGCCGACGGCCACGTACCGCGACAGCTTGTTCTTCTCGGCCTCCGTGACGGTTTCCCACGACCGCGCCCGGCCGCCCGACAGCAGGTACTTGGGCACCTCGTAGACGCAGGTGCGGACCAGGCCCTCGCCGGCCTCGTTGCCCTCGTTGAGGATCTCCATGCTGCCGCCGGGCCACTCGAGGACGCGCGGCCGCGGCGCGTCGGGCGGGGCGGGCGGATGCAGCACCCGCCACACCTTCGCCGGTGGCGCGTCGACGTGAAACCGCACGGTGTAGGACTGCATCAGCCCCAGCCGTCCCAGAACGTGACGGTCTCGGCGGGCGGGCGCGCGGCGGGCCGGAAGTCGGTGCCGATGGTGTAGGCCACCGGGAACAACGCGGCCTGGGTGACCGTGTCGGGGATGCCGAGCAGCTCGGCGACCTCCCGCTCCTTGGCCAGGTGCATCGTCGTCCACACCGAGCCCAGCCCCCGGGACCGCAGGGCGAGCAGGAAGCTCCAGCCCGCCGGGATGATCGACGCCCAGGCCGACGCGGCGACCAGCAGGTTGGAGTTGTCGATGCGGTTGGCCAGGCAGGGGATCACATGCACGGGAACCTTGCCCAGCGTGTCGGTCAGGGCGAACGCGCTGGCGTACACCCGCCGGGTCTGGGGGTCCGACGCCTCCTTGGCGGCGTGCGCCAGATACTCGGCACCGACGCTGCGGTAGATCTCGGCGATCGCGGCGCGCTTGTCGGCATCGGTGATCACCAGCCACCGCCAGTCCTGCGTGTTGCTCGCGGTGGGCGCCTGCATCGCGAGCCGGATGCATTCGAGGATCACGTCGCGGCCGACCGGGCGGTCGAGGTCGAGGCGCTTGCGCACCGACCGCGTCGTCGTCAGCAGTTCGTCGACCGTGGCCAGGTCCATCCGGTGTTCCTCACTAGAGATCGATTGCGCAGGACTGATCGACACCCAACACGGTCAACGACCGGCCCAGGCCGAGAAACACCGCGACGCAGAGGGTCAGGTCGAGGATCTCGGCGTCGGAGAAGGACTCCCGCAGCCGCTCGAAGAAGCCGTCGTCCAGGGAGGCATGGTCGGTGGCGAAGCGCTCGGCGAATTCGATCGCGAGCCGCTGGCGCGGCGTGTAGCCGGGGTAGCTCGCGTACGCGGCGACGTGGTCGTAGAGCTCCGCTGCGACGTCGGCGTCCAGCACCGACTGCGCCCGGAATCCGGAGCAGGCGACGCAGTCGTTGATCTGCGCGATCCGCATCCTGGCCAGCTCGCGCTCGTCGGCGGGCAACACGCTCTGCTGATAGGCGCCCCGGATCATCCGCTCCACCATGTCGCCGAGTTGCGGCCGCAGCGTCCAGATCATCGCGGCTTCGCCGCCCGGGCCATCCGGCACGGTGAGACGGGCCATCGGCGACTCCTGCCCGGTGAGGTAGTTACTGAGTCGAGCAAACCAGTTCGCCCCCCGGCTGTCCAGGGTGCCGCAAAACCGCCCATGGACACGACAACTCCACGGCGTTAGCGTCCGTTGGACGGGGGCGCTCACGGCCGAGCGCGCCCGGTGGGAGGTCTCGGCATGCTGTTCATGCACGAGGTGCACAAGGTCCGCGGCCGCTGCGAAGACGACTTCGAGGCCGCCTTCCGGCGGGGCTGGCTGCCCATGCTCGCCGCCGGCGATGACGCCCGGTTGCTCTGGTACGCCGACCACGCCCAGGGCAGCGGCCCGTCCTACACCGTCGTGACCGTCACCGCGGTCCGCGACGGCGCCGCGTGGGAGCGCCTGGCGCTGCGGGTGCAACAGGGCGATCTGCGGGGCTGGATGCGCGAGCTGGACGAACTGCGCTACGACGTCGAGGCCAAGCTGATGGCACCACTGCCGTGGTCGCCGCTGCGGGAGCTGCCGCTGGGGGAGGTGCCGGTCGACGGTCAGGAGCACGAACTCAGCCTCTACATGGAAGACACCATGTGGCCCTTCCCGGGCAAGTTCGAGGAATACATCGAGCGCAGCGGTGACGTGTACGCCCAAAGCCTGGACCGGCCGTCGTCAATGCTGTTGATCCAGGCGGCTTTTCAGCCCGCACTGGGCAGCCACTTGCATCGCGAGGTCGTCCTGATGCAGCGCATCGAGCGGCCCGAACGGCTTCTGGCGCTGCTGCAGACCCGCATTCCCGCCGAATACCGGGCCCCGGGCACCTGGATGCACGACGCCCTCGACCTGCGGGACCAGTGGACCAGCCGCCTGCTGCGCACCTCCGCGTGGTCACCCCTGTACTGAGCCGCGCGCATGAATATCGGAACAATGCTCGAGGCCGCCGAGGCGGCTGACCCCGCTCGCGTGGCGCTCATCATCGATGGGGCCGCGATCGGTTACGGCGAGCTGGCCGCGACCGTGCGCCGCTGCGCCGCCGGCCTGGCCGACCGCGGTGTGGTGGCCGGCCAACGCGTCGCCGTGGTCGACGGCGGAAGCCTGCTCTCGATCGCGGCCGTGCTCGGGGCGGCCCGCATCGGCGCCGCGGCCGCGCTGATGAATCCGGCGCTGACGCCACCCGAGCTCCGCGGCCTATTGACGGCCGCGGGCTGTGCCGACGTGGCCGTCGCGGGGGAACCGTACGCCGACCGGCTCCGAAATGCCGGTGCGCGAACGGTATTGGGCGCGGAGCTCGGGTGGCGTCAGCGCCGGATTCATCAGCGCGGCCGCGGCGCCGATGCGGGCCGCCCCGAGCACGGCC